>JBAUAY010000498.1:0-3181 GCA_049676235.1 Streptosporangiaceae bacterium | reverse complement strand
ATGCGGTGTAGCCCAGGCCGCCCCGGCCCGAGCCGCCGATCCCGGTGATCCCGGCCGTGGAGCTGGTGAGGACGATCGCACCGCCCTGGCCGCGCTCGACCATCGACGGGATCGCGATCTCCACCGTGTTGAACACGCCAGTCAGGTTGACCTCGATCACGTCTTGCCAGGCCTCGTGCGGTTCCTCGCCCAGCGCCATCGGCGCGATGCCTGCGTTGGCCAGCACGATGTCGACCGGCCCGAGTTCGGCCACGCCGGCCTCGAACGCCGCCCGCAGGCCAGCCTCGTCCCGCACGTCGGCCTGGCGGGCGACGATCCGCCGGTCGAGCGCCTCAACCTCCTTGACGGTCTCGGCGAGGTCTTCGGGAGTGGCCATCGGGTACGCCACACTGCCGATCTGCGCGCAGATGTCGACGGCGATGATGTCGGCTCCCTCCTGGGCCAGCCGGATGGCGTGCGAACGCCCTTGGCCGCGGGCCGCACCGGTGATGAAGGCCACCTTGCCCTCGAGCTTTCCTGCCACCTACGTAACTCCCTTCACTTTCGCCACAGCCGTTGGCGTGGCTGTCTGACATGGGCCGGCCATGCCGCGGCGCGTCGGCACCTGCGGCACGGTCAGGTCTGCGGGCTCAGCCGCCGGGGCCGAGGCTGAAGCCGGCCAGCGGGCTCTCGTCGCAGGCACGGTCCGGCGGCAGGCCGCGTCCGGCCGGCGGCCGGACGCCGATCGAGACAGGCACCGGTCGGATCCGGTGTGAGTGGTCACCCGACGGGCGTGGCGGGGATGCGCCGGCGGCCGCCGAGAGCGCGCGCTCGCCGTGGCCCTTGACGCATTCGGGGTCGGGGCCGTCGAGGGGCAGTCCGGTGAAGAACTTGGCCGCCATGCACCCGCCGCGGCATGAGTCGTAGGCCGAACAGGACTGGCAGGCGCCCCCGGTCTGCGGTCGGCGCAGGTCGGCGAAGAGCTCCGACTCCCGCCAGACCGTGGCAAAGCCCCCGGGACCGCGGACGTTCCCGGCCAGGAAGCTGTCGTGAATGGCGAACGGGCACGCGTAGACGTCGCCGACCGGGTCGATCAGGCAGACCACCCGGCCCGCGCCGCACAGGTTGAGGCCGGGCAGCGCCTCCCCGTAGGCCGCCAGGTGGAAGAACGAGTCGCCGGTCAGCACCTGCTCGCCGTGGGCCACCAGCCAGTCGTATAGCTGCCGCTGCTGGCCGGCCGTCGGGTGCAGCTCATCCCAGACATCGGCGCCGCGGCCCGACGGTCGCAGCCGGGTCAGTCGCAGCTGCGCGCCGAACCGGTCGGCGATCGCCTTGAAGGCATCGAGCTGGCCGACGTTCTGCCTGGTCACCACCACGGAGATCTTGAAGCCCTGGAAGCCGGCCTCGGCTAGGTGGCGCATCGCCCGCAACGCCGTGGCGTAGGAGCCCGGGCCGCGTACCGCGTCATTGACCTCGGCGGTCGCGCCGTCCAGCGAGATCTGCACGTCCACGTAGTCGCTGGCGGCTAGGCGCCGAGCCGCCGCCGGGTCGATCTTCACGCCGTTGGTCGAGAACTTCACGCCGACGTGGTGGGCGGTGGCGTAGTCGACCAGGTCCCAGAAGTCGGGCCGGACCGTGGGCTCGCCGCCGCCGATGTTCACGTAGAACACCTGCATCCGCTCCAGCTCGTCGATTACCGCCCGGCATTCGGCGGTCGTAAGCTCGCGCGGGTCACGGCGGCCCGAGCTGGACAGGCAGTGCACGCAGGACAGGTTGCAGGCGTAAGTCAGTTCCCAGGTCAGGCAGATCGGCGCGTCCAGCCCGTAGGCGAACTGCTCCACGAGCGGCAGTGTCGCCAGGGGCTGGGTCACGTGCTCACCCGCGCACAGATCATCTGCGAGCTGGCCAGCGTCTCCAGGGCAGCGGCGTAGGCAGGCAGTTCGGCCTCGGTCACGCCCGCCGACCGGCAGGCCTCCCGCGCGCTGGGCGCGTCGTCAAGCGAGCGGACCACGGTGAGCAGGGCCGGGCTCTTCAGGAACGACAGGCGCCGGGTGCCGAAATGGTAGAGCAGGGCCCCGAAGCGCTCTGGGCGCACCGACACCTTCGGGTGCAGCCGCCAGGGGCGGTCGAGGTCGAAACCGGCCCTGGGCAGGGTCTCAGTAGACACCGCACATGCCGTCGATGGAAACCTCTTCTACCAGCAGGTCCGCGGCCAGCGCCGGTTCCTCGCCCTGTGTCTGCGCCGCCACGTGGTCTGCGGCCTCGGTGCGGTCAACGGTCGCGGCACGTTCGCTCATGACACTCTCCCTAGCTGCGCAGACGTGGATAATGGTGGCGCCGACACGATTTCCGTCACACAGTGACGAATATATATTTCGCATGTTAACGTCACCCTGTGACATAAGCAAGACTGGTCCGCGTGAACTCTTCCGGCTCGTTCTCCTGGGAGGCAGACAGTGTTGACGGGCAAGGCGGTGGCCGTGGCCGGCACACGGCGCGGCCGGCCTCCCGGCACCAGCCGGCGTGAGCTCGAGTTGATCGCCCTGCGCCTGTTTACCGACCAGGGATTCGACAGCACCACCATCGAGCAGATCGCGGCAGAAGCCGGAGTCAGCAAGCGGACGTTCTTCCGTTACTTCAGCTCCAAGGCGAGCGTCCTATGGAGCGACTTCGACCACGAGGTAGACGTGATCCGCGCCGCGCTGGCCGAGGTGCCTGCCGGGGTGCCGATGATGGACGCCATCCGCCGCGCGGTGGTCGCCGCCAACCACTACGGGCCGCAGGACGTACCCGAGCTGCGGATGCGGATGAACCTGATCGGCTCGGTGCCCGCCTTGCAGTCCAGTGCCGCCATCCACTATGACTCGTGGGAACGGGCCATCAGTGATTTCGCCGCGACCCGCGTCGGCCAGCCCGCCGACTCGCTCTACCCGCTTACCGTCGGCCGGGCCACCCTCGCCGCCTGCCGCGCTGCTTACGACCGCTGGTCCGCCCGGGCCGACGCCGACCTGACCTTCTACCTCGACGCGGCCCTGGCCGCTCTCGCGGCCGGGTTCGATCCGGCCGCGATCCGGGCCAGCGCGCAGATGCTCAGCGAGGACATCTTCCAGGCGCGCGTTACCTGACTCCGGTCGGCGGCCAGGAACTCGCCGGCCGGCGAGTTCCGGCCCGGCCGGCCCGCCGCCCCCGTGCGCGGCGGACC
>JBAUAY010000497.1:0-20462 GCA_049676235.1 Streptosporangiaceae bacterium | reverse complement strand
GCGCGCGCCTGGCCAGGCGCGCCCAGGGCGCCAGGCCGGGAGCCCCGAGATCCGTGATGGCGTCCAGGTAGCCAGGCAGCCAGGACCATAGGTGCTCCCAGAACAGCGCGTGGCGGGCCCGGGTGAGCGCGTCGGCGGTCGTGGCGGCGCGGACGTCGCCGGCCGCCTCGCCGAGCGAGGCGTACAGGCCGAACAGGGCAGCCAGGTGGTCCGGCTCCGCGGGCGGCGCGAGGCCAATGGCCCGCCAGAACCCGGCGGCCCGGTCGGCCGCATCGCCGCCGAGGCCGCCCTCGGCGCCCAGGTACACCGAAGCGTAGGGCGGGCAGTTGAGGACGAACACCTCGGTGTGCTCGGCGTTGCCCGGCCCCGTCCAGCCGAGGGCAGCACACGCGGTTCGGGCATCGGCCGGGTCGCCGGCGACGGCACCCAGGGCGCGGAACAGCTCCCATCGCCCCGCCGTGGGTGCTGCCCCATCGGTCACGAGGGTATTCCCGTCTCTCCGGCCCCGGCCGGGATCACGAACGCCTCGGGGCCCGGCTTGAGCGGGCGCATCAGCCAGTGCGGGCGCCGGGTGCCGTCGGGTGAGACCTGCCCGGCCGGGCGGGTCTGGCGCAGCCACCGCTGGTAGACCTCGTACGCCCGGCCGGTGTCCACCGCGATGTCCCCGTGGCGATCGCCTGGGGCGGCGGGACCGACCCGGACGGCCTGGTGCCAGCAGTGCATGCCGGAGATCGGGTCCGGGTGGACGCTGAACGTCAGGTTCTGGTGGACCCCGGTGTCGTTCCACCAGATCCGCTGGCTGTCCGGGTCGGCCGATGAATACGGCCCGGCTGGCGCGCGCCGTTCCATCCGCCAGCCGTCGTCGCCGTGGTGCAGGCCGACGGTGGCCATCATCCCCCCCGCCCCGCGCGGGCTCGAAGGGCTCGAAGGGGTCGAAGGGTTGGCGTCCAGCCGCCATCGGCCCATGTGGTGGCTGCACGCGATCACCCCCGGCCGGATCCCCTCGGTGATCCAGGCCTTCGCGACGAAGTGGCCGATCTCGGTCTCCACCCGCACCAGGTCACCGGTGCGGCCGACGCCGAACCGGGCCGCGTCGGCCGGGTGGATCCAGACCGGGTTGGTGTGCGCGAGCTCGTCCAGCCATTTGGCGTTCGCCGAGCGGGTGTGGATCTGGGTCGGCAGCCGGAACGTGGACAGCAGCACCACCTGGTCCGCCGCCAGCCGCGAGGGGTGCACGTGGCTGCGGATGTAGCCGGGCAGCGAGTGCTCCGGCCAGCCCCACACGGCCAGCGTCGAGGACCAGAACTCCAGCCGTCCCGACGGCGTCGGGAAGCCCCGCCGGACCACCCCGTCCACCAGGACCCCGGCCGCCCGGCGGCCCGCCCCGTCCGGCGAAGGCGCGCCGACCGGCACGATGTTCGCGTTCGGCGCCGGCCCGGCCGAGGTGTACACCCGCCCGGCCGGGTTCACGTGCAGATCGGCGAGTTCGGCGGCCGGTACCTCCTGCTCGTGCTGAGCGCCCTGGCCGCGGGTGATCTCGAACGCGCCGTAGCGGCGCATCCACTCCAGCGGTGACAGGCCCTCGGCGGCGGCGCGTTCGGGCAGGCCAGGTACGGAGTTGGCGAACATCCACCCGTAGTACTCGTCCACGGTGAGCTTGCTGCCCGGGTGCGCGCGTGACTCGTGGTACTGCCTGATGCCGAGCGAGCCGTCCGGGTCGATGCGCCAGGACAGCTCGATCCAGAACTCGTTCTCCTCCCACACCTCACCCGGGTTTACCTGCCGCGTGTCGGTCACCGGCTCGCCCCGCCGGGACCGCGCGGTCCGCAGCACCGGCTGCCTGAAGCCGATCCACTGGCCGTCGTACTGCTCGTAGGAGTGGGTGTCGTGCCGCTCGGAGCCGTGCCCCATGGGCAGCACGTAGTCGGCGAACCAGGCGGATTCGTTCCAGGTCGGGGTCAGCGCCACGAAGCAGCCGACCTTGTCCTGGTCACACAGGACCTCCATCCAGCTCAGCCCGTCGGGGTTGGTCCATACCGGGTTGTAGACGCGGATGAAGTAGGTGTCCAGCCGCCCGCGGCCCTCCTTGAGGAAGTGCGGCAGCAGGAACGACATCTCGTTCTGGGCCAGCGGGTACTCCAGCGGCCAGGACAGCTCCTGCCACACGTCCGGGTGTGGCGGCACGTGGATCGGCCGCGGCACGAACTTGTTCCATGCGTTGGGGAACGTGCCGCCCTCGGTGGCCACCGCACCGAGCAGTGCGGAGATGAGGAACAGCGTGCGGGATACCTGCCAGCCGCCGAGGTTGCCCGCGGCCGCCGAGCGCCACGAGTGGCAGGAGAACCGGGTTCCCGCGCCAGCCACCACCGAGGCCACCTCCGCCAGCACCGAAGCGTCGATGCCCGATTCGGCCGCGGCGAAGCCGAACGTGAAGTCGGCGTACAGCCCGGCCAGGATCTCCTCGAAGGCCTCGAAGGTGACCGGCGTGCCCGGATGGCACTGGGTCAGGTACTCGGCCCAGTTCCACCAGCGGCGCACGAAGTCGCGGTCGTAGCGGCGGGTCTGGATCAGGTGGTTGGCGACGGCCAGGTTGATCGCGGCCTCGCTGCCCGGCTGCGGCGACAGCCAGTAGTCCGCGTGGGTGGCGGTATTGGACAGCCGGGTGTCCAGGACGATGACCTTGGCGCCGTCCTGCCGCGCTTCGGTGATCCGCTGCGCGTGCGGGTTGAAGTAGTGCCCGGATTCCAGGTGCGAGCTGATCAGGTAGATGACCTTGGCGTGCGCGTGGTCCGGGCTGGGCCGGTCGATCCCCATCCAGAACTGGAACCCGGTCCGCCCTCCGCTCGAGCAGACGTTGGTGTGGGAGTTGTGGCCGTCGACCCCCCAGCTGGCCAGCACCCGCTCGGTGTATCCGTCTTCGCCCGGCCGCCCGATGTGCACCATGATCTCGTTGCGCCGGTTCTCGGTGATCGCGGCGCGGATCCGGGCCGCGAGCGCGTCGAGCGCCTCGTCCCAGCTGACCCGCTCCCATCGGCCGCTGCCTCGCGGGCCGGACCTCCTCATCGGGTACAGGATCCGGTCCGGGTCGGTGACCTGGTTGATCGTCGCCGGCCCCTTGGCGCAGTTGCGGCCGCGCGACCCGGGGTGCTCCGGGTTGCCCTCGAACTTGCGCACCTGCCCGGTCTCCCGGTCCACGTAGGCGAGCAGCCCGCACGCGGACTCGCAGTTGAAGCAGGTGGTGGGGACGAGCATATAGTGCCGTTCCTCCCGGGCCGGCCAGGCGCGGGAGGACAGTTCCACCCAGTCGTCCCAGCGCTCCCGGGGCGGAAACGCGGCCAGGTGCACCCGGCTCGCCCCCTGGTAGAAGGTCTCCCCGCGCGCCTCGGTCGCGGCCCGGGCGGCCGACACCAGGCGCCCGAGCTCGTCCAGGCTGATGTCCTCTGGCGTCCCCACGGAACCGACCTCCCTGCCTAAGCGAGCGGTACGGACTGGCCGGCCTGCACGTAGGCGTGCTCGTAGGCGAGCAGCCCGGCCAGCGCGAGCGGGGTGGCCAGGGTCCCGATCCAGGGTGCCGCGACCGCGGCCGCGATAAGAACCATTCCGATGCCGAACGGGCGGTGGTACCTGCCCCGGGTCAGCTCGTGCACCGCCAGGCCGGCGTGGGCGGTGACATGCGGCAACGTGATCTCGCCTGCGACTAGCGCTAGGTGGGCCGCGGCGGCGACGGCCAGGATTATCTCGTCGGCGGTCACCGCCCGCCCCGGCGCCAGCCACGCCAGCAGCGGCAGCGTGGCCGCGCCGCCCGCCAGCGCCGCCTGCACGGCCAGGTGCGGGGCTAGCAGCGGGCTCTGCCACATGTCGCGCGCCTTGGCCTGCGCGAACAGGTACGCGGTGTAGACGGCGGTGGCGACGGCGAGCGGCAGTCCCAGGCCGCCCAGGACCTGCCGGGTTGCCGTTGAACCGGCCAGGGCCGCGGCCAGGTACAGGGCCACGACCCCGCCGTAGCCGCCGAGGATGACCGACCCGCGCACCAGCCAGCTCCGCCAGTGATGCCGGGTGAAGATCAGGTAGAACCGCCGCGGATGCTTGAGGTCAGCGATCAGCAGTGCGCCGGTCAACGTCAGGAACGCCAGCGCCAGCACCGGCGCGGCCCAGCGCACGGCGGCGTTTCCCCAGCCGAGGAGCCCGGCGAAGGCGAGCGTGACCGGCACCGCGAATGCGCCGGCGGCGATGGATTTGGTCCAGGTGTACAGGCTGACCCGCCCGCCCCACGGCGCGTGGTGCGGCACGTCGTAGGAGAGCAGCGCGGCCGCGGACGAGACCGTCCGGCCCGGGTGGCCCGACGTGACGAGCTGCGGATCCGGCGTGCCCTGGGTGGCCCACGCGAACAGCCCGCCGTCGGGCCGCCGGGCCGCCAGCGGGTCCAGCGTCGCGGCGTGCGCGCCCTTATAGAAGACGCCGGGCCGCGTGTCCTTCTCGGGCTTGCGGACCTGGACCGGTTCGCGGTTAATGATCTGCGTGGCCTTGGAGGCGGGGTCGTTCAGGTCGCCGACGAGGATTGCCTCGGTGGGGCAGACGGTGACGCAGGCCGGCTCGAGGCCCACATCCAGGCGGTGCGCGCACAGGTTGCACTTCTCCGCCGAGTGGTCCTCGGGGTTGATGAAGATCGCGTCATACGGGCAGGCGGCCATGCATGCCTTGCAGCCGATGCAGATGCTCTTGTCGAAGTCGACGATGCCGTCCTCACGCCGGAACATGGCCTGGGTCGGGCATGCCGCCACGCAAGGCGCGTCCTCGCACTGGTTGCACCTGGTCACCTGGAACGCCCGTCGGACCTGCGGGAATATCCCGACGTCCACGGACTTGACGTAGGTCCTGGTCACCCCGACCGGCACCTCGTTCTCGCTCTTGCACGCGGTGGTGCACGCATGGCACCCGATGCACTTGCTCTGGTCAAGCACCTTGATCCAGCGCGGCGACGGCAGGTCGGAAACGGCCATACATCACCGTAAGCCGGCCTGGGGAAGGCCAGATACCCTGCGGGCCGTTTTATGCAGACAACGAATGTTTGTCGGTACGGGCGCCCAGCGCAGGTGGTTGCGCCACCGGCCGGTAAGCCTTACATTGGATCTATACCCCCTAGGGTATCCGTGCGTAGTAGGCCGGGGAAGGAGCACGTGCCATGAGTACCACGGCAGGATCCGGCGTCGCGGTGATGGCCATTGACACGCCCGCGCTGGGCGATCGAAGTTACCTCGCGCACGACGGTGAGGTCGCCCTGGTCATCGATCCGCAGCGGGATATTGACCGGGTGCTGGCCCTGGCCGTGGGCCGGGGGGTGCGGATCACCCACGTCTTCGAGACCCACCTGCACAACGACTACGTGACCGGCGGCCTGGCGCTGGCGCTCGCCACCGGGGCCGCCTACCACGTCAACGCGGCCGACGCGGTGGCCTTCGACCGGGTGCCGGTCGCCGACGGAGACGTCGTCCAGGTCAGCCCGGTCATGCGCATCCGGGTGCTGGCCACCCCGGGGCACACCTTCACCCACCTGTCGTATGTGCTCCAGGCCGTCGGGCAGGTGCCCGCGGTGTTCACCGGCGGGTCGCTGCTGTACGGCTCGACCGGGCGGCCGGACCTGCTCGGCCACGTCCACGCCGACGAGCTGGCGCACGCTCAGTTCACCTCGGCGCACCGCCTGGCCGCGGAGCTGCCGGAGGACGCGAAGGTCTATCCCACCCACGGGTTCGGCAGCTTCTGCTCGGCTACCCAGTCCGAGGCCAGCTCCTCGACGATCGGACGGGAGCGGCGGGTCAACCCGGTGCTGACCCAGGCGGAGGACCGGTACGTGAGCGAGCTGCTCGCCGGGCTCGACGTCTACCCCGCCTACTACGCGCACATGGGCCCGGCCAACGCAGCGGGCCCTTCGGATGCGGACCTGTCCCCGCCGCGCCGCGCGGATGGCGCCGAGCTGAGGCGGCGCGTCGACGCGGGAGAGTGGGTGGTGGACCTGCGGGCCCGCCGGGCCTTCGCCGCCGGGCACGTGGCCGGGACCCTCAGCTTCGACCTGGACGGCAGCTTCGCCACCTACCTGGGCTGGCTGATCCCCTGGGGCACTCCGCTGACCCTGCTGGGCCAGACTCCCGGGCAAGTCGCCGGGGCCCAGCGCGAGCTGGTGCGGATCGGCATCGACCGCCCCGCCGGGGCCGCCACCGGGCACCCCGGCGACTGGGCCGGCGGCCGGGCGCTGCGCAGCTACCCCGTCGCGGACTTCGCCGGCCTGGAATCGGTCCGTCGTCACCGTCCGGTGGTCATCCTGGACGTCCGTCGCGACCAGGAATGGAACGCCGCCCACATCAGCGGCGCCATCCACATTCCCCTGCACCGGCTGCCCGCCTGCCTGGCCGAGGTGCCCGCGGGCGAGGTCTGGGTGCACTGCCAGTCGGGATACCGCGCCTCGATCGCCGCGTCGTTCCTGGACGCCGCGGGCCGGACGGTCGTCGCCGTGGATGACGAGTACATCCAGGCTGCTCGCGCCGGCCTGCCGATAGACGCTCACCTGGCAGATGCGGCCACGTAGCCGCTGACCCGCCGGAAGGTCTCACGATGAGAGGATCGTGAGGGACGCTTCAGGCTTACTGGGTCATGCGCGTCCAGTGGTCGCAGCTCGCCGCCTGAACGAGAAGGGCCGCAGCGAGTTGCCGTGCCTCGTCGGCCGTGAGCCCAGCCCAGGTGCCGTCTTCGCTGTCCCATGACGCGCTGATGCCCAGGCTGACGCGCTGGACCGGGTGGGTGCCGCCGCCGAGGGTGAGATGGCCTATCCGGATCTCCCGGCCACACGTGGTCCGGACGCTGACACTGTGGTCGGCGCTCTCGGCGTCGAAGGTCCTACTAGGCATGGCGTACCTCCACGGGGGCGGCAATCTTGCTTACACATGCCCCTACCTGTGTAACGCAGGGTGGCGGCGGGTATTCCGAGCCCTTGACCGGGCTCCGGGGGTTGACGGCGGACCAGCGCGGCCTCTAACCCGGCGCCGTCGCTAGTGACTGTGAATCCTGTGGCATCAATGACCGTGAATCCTGTGGCCCGGGGGCGTTACCCGGCGTTGGCCGGCGGGCTGTGACTATGGAGGACCTTGGTTTTGTCCTTGTTCCAGGCGGTAGTGGTCCCGTCGGGGTGCAGGACCAGGGTCCAACCCCACCGGTGGATCACTACCTGGTGGTGGAACCAGCAGAGTAGAACACAATCTCGGACGCTGGTCTTGCCGCCGTTCTTCTTGTGCCTGACGTGGTGGACCTGGCAGGCCGCGGCGGGCTGGTTGCACCGGCCGGCCCACTGGCAGTGCTTGTCGCGCAGGATGACGGCGTTGCGGATCCCGGCCGGGATCGTCTCGGAGTACCCGATGTCCAGCGGCAGGCTGGGGCCGGCCAGCCGGGCGCCGAGCTGCCGGCGCCGCAGGAAGCTTGCCAGCCCGCCCGGACCCGACATCAGATCCGCGGCCTTGCCGATGATCGCCCGCTCGATGGCTTCCCAGGCGCGGGCGGTGTCGGCGGCGGGCACGTCCTGCCCGTCGCCGCCATCGCTGCCGCCGGTGCCGTCCTGGCCGGCGCGGGAGTGGTGGCGGAGCCGGTCCAACTGGACGCACAGCCGGACCAGATCCTCCAGGGCGCCCGGGTTGACTTCGCCGGTCACGAACGGCGCCATCGCCGCATCACACGCCATCGCCGTCGCGGCGTCGCCGTCCAGCCAGGCGCCGCCGTCGCTGCCGCCCGCCGAGGCCTCCGCCCGGTGCGCGGCCCACCGCGCCCGGACCCGGCCGGTCCACTCCTGCTGCAAGGCCGAGTCGCCGTCCAGCATCATCAGGTCCGCGAGGGACATGTGCAGCCAGGCCTTGACCGGCTGCCCGGCCCGGTCCGGCAGCAGCCCCGCGGTGACCAGCCGCTGCATCGCCTCGTGCAGCCCATCGTGGTACCGCTGGGCCTGGCTGCGGGTGTCCTCCACGCCCGCTGGGGCCGACAGCGCGTCCAGCACCGTGCCCACGATCGACGCGCACTCCGGCGTCAGGTCGCCAGTCAGGACACCCGCGCCCTGGAACGTGGTCTCCAGCCGGACGGACCGTTCCTCGAACGCCTGATCCCGGTCCTTGTCCGGGTCCTCGGGGAGGGACCGGGCGTAGATCTCGCCGGCCAGCCCGGCCAGGTCATGAAGGTCCGCGCCTCCCCTCGCCGCCCCCAGCAAGATCGCGTCCGCGGCCGGGCGGCAATCCTCCGGCAGCCGCCCGGTCCAGGCGCAGATCGTCCGGGCGAAGGACTCCGAGATCTCTCCCGCCGCCAGCGCCGCGGCGACCTCGGGATGCCCGGCCGCCCGCCGGACCCACGCCGTGTACGCGACCGCGGCGCCCTTGGTGACCCGGGTGCGGTTGATCAGCCACGCCCGCGGGCTGTAATCCGCGTCCGCGGAGTAGCCCTGGCCGGAGGTGAATGCGGCCAGGATCGACGCCCGCGCGGCGGTGCCCATCGAGTTGACCTGCTCCAGCGCCTGCAGGCACTGCGCCTGGGTCTGGGCCGCCATCGCGGTCGCGTCGGCGGTGGCCAGGTAGCCCATCGCGGACTTCAGCATCCCCAGCGCCTCGGCGGCGCTGCCCGGTGGCACGGCACTAGTCATCGTGGTGGTGTCACCTCCCTCCTGATGCTCGCGGCCTGGCGGACGGTTCCCTCTCCCCGGCCATCCCGGCCGGGCTCGGCTGTTCGACTTCTTGTTCTATATTAGTAGTGGGCACCGACATTTACCGGGGCATCTGGACGTTTCACCGGGCCTAATCCGAAATAGGTAGCGATGTGACTCGCCGGTACGGGCGAGGCGCCTGGTACGCCGGCCGCCACGCGCTGGCAGGGCTAAGGGCAAAGGCAGTGCGATCAGCCGCCAGACGTTACTGCTGAGGTGCACGCGAAGGAAGATGCGGCGAGCAGGTGAGGCCGGGCCTGGCCGACCATGCCAGCACGTCTAGCGACTCCCGGGGATGACCACGACGGGGCACTCCGCGTGGTGGGTGACCTGGCTGCTCACCGAGCCCATGAGGAGCCTGGCGAACCCGCCGCTGCCGCGGGACCCCACGACGAGCATGTCGGCGTCACGCGAGGCCCTGACGAGTTCTTCCGCCATGTCCCCGGTGGTCGCGCTCACCGTGATATCCGGCCTGGTCTCGCCGATTTCGTTCGCGACGCTGTCCACGAATTGCCGGAGCGTCTTCTGCGCGAACTCCAGATCCTGGCTGTTCTCCGGGGAGGGGTGGATGCCCCAGAAGATCTCGGTGGCCGGTCGAACGGGGGCCGGGCGAACGGTCATGACGGTCAGCGGGACATGGTGGTGTACGGCCTCACGCATCGCCCAGGCGAGGGCCAGACGAGAATGGTCCGAGCCGTCCACCCCGACGATGATTCCGGGCATCTCTACTCCTGCGTCCCTGGTCTGTTCGATTCATCCGGATTGAGGATGGCCCGGAGGTCGGGGGAATGACAGGGCCGAACGTCCCGGGCGGAACGCCTGACCTCACTCGGCAGGCTGCTCCTTCGGAGGTCCGGCCAGGTAGGCTACCCGGCGGGCGATGTTGACGGCGTGGGCGGCAAGACGCTCGTAAAAGCGCGCCACCAGCGTCATCTCCATCGTCACCGGCAGTGCCATTCGCCCTGAGGCCAGCTCGGCGACCAAGCTGGCGTGAAGCTCGTCCATCTCATCGTCACGTTCTTTTAGCTTCACCGCGGCGGAACGGTCGCGCTGGTACCAGGAGTCCACCGCCTGGCGCCACATCTCGGATGTCAGGGTCCCCATTCGCTCGACGAGCCCTCGGCTGCGCGGCGAGAGGTCGTCGCCGAGAATGTGGTTGGCCCGGGAAGCGATCTGTACGACGAGGTCATGGGAGCGCTCAAGCTCGGGCACGATCCGCAACACCGAGAGCAAGAAGCGCAGGTCTGAAGCGACGGGCGCCTGCAGCAGGATCTCCCGGTTGACCAGTTCCTCGATCTCCGGGTAAAGGGCGTCGATGACCTGCTCGCGTTCGTTCAGCACCCGGAGCATCTCGTTGTTACCCGTCAGCAGGGCTCGAGTGGCCCCGGGCAGGTCCTCGGCGACCATGGCAAAAAGTTCGATGACTTTGGCTTCGATAGCCTCAAGCTCACGCTGGAATTCCTGCCGATGCTCGACCATAGCGTCGCTCCTCAGCCCATCCGGCCGGTGACGTAGGCCTGGGTGCGGGAGTCGTGCGGATCCTGGAAGATCTGCTCGGTCCGGCCGTACTCGACGAGCACACCCGTGCGGGTATCGCTCTCCTCGTTGCGGAGCACGGAATAGAAGGCGGTACGGTCGCTGACCCGCGTGGCCTGCTGCATGTTGTGCGTGACGATGACGATGGTGTACCGGGACTTGATCTCCTTCATCAGGTCCTCGATGGCGCCCGTCGCGATCGGGTCCAGCGCCGAGCATGGCTCGTCCATGAGGACGACGTCCGGCTCGACGGCGAGCGTGCGGGCGATGCAGAGCCGCTGGGCCTGCCCGCCGGACAGGCCCAGGCCCGACGCCTTCAGCCGGTCCTTGACCTCGTCCCACAGCGCGGCCCCGCGCAGCGAGCGCTCCACTATCTCGTTCAGCTTGGCCTTATTGCGCTCGCCGTTGATGCGCGGCCCGTAGGCGACGTTGTCATAGATCGACTTCGGGAACGGGTTCGGCTTCTGGAAGACCATCCCGATGCGCCGGCGCACCGCGATCGGCGAGACGTCCTTGGTGTACAGCGACGCACCGCGGTAGCGGATGTCACCTTCGACGTGAGCGCCCGGAATGAGGTCGTTCATGCGGTTCAACGTCCGCAGCACCGTCGTCTTGCCGCACCCGGACGGGCCGATGAACGCGGTGATCTCGTTCTCGTGGATTTTCAGCGACACGTCCGTGACGGCCCGGAACGAGCTGTAGTAGCACGAGACCTTGTCCACATCGAAGATATGCGTACCCGTATCGAACGCATCTGCGCTCGTCGTGGCTTGCACCTGGGATTTGGGCAGTTGGGTACTGGTGGCTACGTTCTGCTCTGACTGTTCCATGATGTTCCTAGCGCGGCTTTCTGTCGAAGCATCCTAGCGGGAGAACCTGGAGAATCGTGCGGTGATGAAGCGGGCAACGACCATGAGAACGAACGCGATGACGATGAGCGTGAGCGCCGCGCCCCACCCGCGGGCCTGGGCGCCGACAAACGGCGAGTTCGCGTTCACGAAGATCTGCGACGGCAGCGAGGTGTTGGCGCCGCTGAATGGGTTCTTGTTTACCGTGGTTACGATGAGGATGGTGAACAGCAGCGGCGCCGTCTCACCCACGGCCCGGGCGACGGCGAGCATCGCCCCGCTGACGATTCCGCCGAGCGCGGCCGGCAGCACCACGGTCATTGTCACGCGGGCCTTGGTGGCACCTAGGGCGTAGCTCCCTTCGCGCAGCGTGATCGGCACCAGCCTCAGCATCTCGTAGGTGGAGCGGATCACGATCGGCAGCATCAGGCAGGCCAGGGCGAGGGCCCCGGCAAAGCCGGAGAAGCCGAAGTGCAGCACCCATATCGTGAATATGAACAGGCCCATGATGATCGAGGGCACGCCCGTCATCACGTCGCTGAAGAACCCGATGAGCGCCGCCAGCCAGTTCTTGCCGCCGTACTCGTTGAGGTAGATCGCGCCCAGGATGCCCAGCGGCACGGCCATGATCGTGGCCAGGGCCGTGATCTCGATCG
Organism: Streptosporangiaceae bacterium; assembly: GCA_049676235.1. Lineage (GTDB taxonomy): Bacteria > Actinomycetota > Actinomycetes > Streptosporangiales > Streptosporangiaceae > Palsa-504. Next base: position 8,697 of record JBAUAY010000497.1, on the reverse strand, counting down.
TGCCCACTATCGCCGGCCCCATCCCGCCTATGTCGGCGGGCGCCACATTGGGCGGGATCGAGCTGGTCAGGAACTGCCAGCTGATGATCGAGGCGCCCTTGACGACCGTCGTGACCAGGACGAATCCCAGCGGGACGACCACGACCACGAACGCGAGCACCATCAGCCAGGTCATGATGCGGTTGCTGGTGCGGCGCCAGCCTTTCGGCTCCCGCAGGTCGAGCTGCTGTTCGGCGACGACGGCCATCAGGCACCACGCTTCTTCCGGGCGGAGCGTTCCACGACCCAGCGGGCGATGACATTGATGATGATCGTAAAGGCGAACAGGAGCACGCCGATCCCCATCAGCGCGGCGCGGAACTCGCCGGTGGCCTCGCCGAACTGGTTCGCGATGACCGCGGCCATGTTGTAGCCGGGGGCGAACAGGTGCGACGTGATCGTGGCCGACGAGCCGATCACCAGCGCTACGGCGATTGTCTCGCCCATCGCCCGGCCCAGGCCGAGCAGCACCGCTCCGACGACGCCGCCCTGGCTGTGCGGCCAGACGGCGCCGCGGATCATCTCCCACCGGGTGGCGCCCAGCGCGTAGGCACCCTCCCGGTCGATTTCCGGTACCGTCGCCATGACCTCGCGCGACAGCGAGGTCACGATCGGCGTGATCATGAAGGCCAGGATGATACCGGCGGTAAAGAACGAGGCCCCGCTGGTGGGCGCCCCGAACAGGCTGTCGAGTACCGGGATGCCCTTGACGCCCGAGGCGATCGACGTGTAAATGTGCTGGATCCAGGGCGCGAACACGATGATGCCCCACAGGCCCCAGACCACGGACGGGACCACCGCCAGCAAGTCGATCACGTACACGATCGGACGCGACCACCGGTACGGCACGACCTCGGTCAGCAGCAGGGCGATGCCGATGCTGACCGGGACGGCCATGATGAGCGCGATCACCGAGGTGATGGCCGTGCCGTAAATAAAGGCCAGCGCGCCGAACTGGTTGGCCGCCGGGTTCCAGTTGTTGGTAAAGACCTTAAAGCCCTCGGCGGAAAACCACGACGAGGCCTGCGAGCTGGTCGATACGGCGATCAGGACGAGGATCACCAGCACCAGCAGGCCACACGCGAGCGCGAGGATCTGGAAGCTGCGGTCGCCGAGCGGCCGCCGCTCTCGTAGGGCGGCGTGGGCGGATCCGGCCGGGGTGGCCGGATCCGCCCGCGTTGCGGTACTCATGACAGTGAGCCGATCTGATCGTGCATCGCAATCACAGTGGCTTAAACCTAACTCGCGATCTTGCTGAGCTGCGCTGTGGCCATTTGGTCGAGGCTGGACGGCAGCGGCGCGTAGCCGAGCGAGCCGGACATCTGCTGCATGGGTCCGAGCAGGTAGCCGATGTATGACTTGAGCATGGCCGCGTCGTTCGCGTTCGGCTGGGTCTCGTAGACCAGGACCCATGACTGATAGGTGATCGGGTACGCCTGGGCGCCCGTCCCCCAGACCGCGTGGAACGTAAGGTTCGGCGCGATGGTGACCCCGTCCGCGGCGGCGGAGGCGGAGGACGGCGAGGGCGCGACGTAGTTGCCGTCCTTGTTCTTGATCGAAGCGAACGTCAGCCCGGAGGCCTTGGCGTCGGAGTAGTCCACGTACCCGATGGACCCCGGGGTGGACTTGATCGCCGACGCCACCCCGCCGTTGCCGTTGCCGGCGCGGGCCGTCGAGGGCCACTTGATGGTCGAGCTGCTGCCGAGCGTCCAGGTGCTTGGCGTGGCGTCCATGAGGAACAGGGAGAAGTTCTGGGTCGTGCCCGAGGAATCGGAGCGAACGACGATGGTGATCGGGGTGCTGGGCAGCGTCACACCAGGGTTATCCGCCGCGATCGCCGAGTTGTTCCAGCTCGTGATCTTGCCCTGGAAGATGCTCGCGATGACCGGTGCCGACAGCTGCAGCGGCTTGCTGAGGCCGGACAGGTTGTACGACAGCGTGATCGGGCCGATTACGACGGGGAAGTACAGCACCGTCTTGCCCTTGAAGTTCGCCGTCTCGGCGGCGGGGATCGGTGAGTCCGAGCCCGCGAAGTTGGTCACCCCCGAGGCCAGGTCCGTGCGCCCCTTGCCCGAGCCACCGGAACCGTAGTTGACCGTCATGTTGGGCTGAACCGACTTGAAGCTCGAGCTGGCCGTCTCCTGGAAGGTGGTCTGGAACGTCGATCCGCTCCCGTTGAGCGTGCCCGAGAGCTTGGCGCCGCTGCTCGCGGATGCGCTACCCGTTGCGGCGGCGCTGCCGCTGCTCGCCGGGGTGGACGAGGAGCTCGACGAAGAGCATGCGGCCAGGGATAGGGCCGTCGCCACGGCGGCCGCTCCCACCGCCGCGAACCGCTGTCTGCGTCCAAGTGGCATATCAGATACTCCTTATAGGTTTTATATGTTTCCTGGGCCGCTAGGAGCAGCCCCGACAGCCGGTCAGCGTGCAAACCGTGGTGTGCCAGTACAGTTTGCCGGCGCGAACGGGACTCGCGGGCAAACGGACGGTGGACAAATGTGGACCAGAAGGTTAAGTTCTGGTGTCCAGGATCGCGGTCTGCCTAGCAGCGTAGGTGCTTGGGGCTAACAGGGCCGTGGGCGCGGCAGTGTCGCCATGGTGACTTTAGAGCCTGCGGGCCGGTTGACGCCGACTGTGAGCATGGCTCCGGCTGGCATGCCCGGCGATGGCCGATGACCTCGACGTTCTATCGCCTTGTGCATGGCCGGAGACCACGACGGCCGGGCCGCCGGTCCACTCGGCTCGCCCACCCGGCCCATGGGTCTCCTCGCTGGCGCGCTGCTCGTCCGGCTTCTGTTCACCTATATGACATTAAGTAGCCGTCTGTTCGTTCCTCTTTTATTCAGTTCCTGTTCATCTGTGATGAATATCAATGGGCGTGTGCAGGCAGACCGCGGGTATACGCGCTGAGGCCGAGGGTAAGTGAGGGCGCGTCCGCACCCGTCGTGCCCGGTCGGCTGATCGCAGCACGATCGCGATATGCGGACTGACATCCTCCCCCGCCAGAAGGCGGGGGATTCCAGCTACTACGCCAACTGGAGCAGCAGGTGAGGTTTGCGGTTCACCGGCCGGGCTATCCCGTCGCCTCCCGGGCGCCAGTGCCGGTGCTGCTCGACCGCCAGGTTCCATACCAACCGGGCGTGGCCGCAGTGGTCGCGCGGGACTGCCACCTGGGCGGACGTGGGGAGCAGGCGGTACCGGGGCATACCAACGCACTATCGGACAGCACCGACATCTCCGGGGAGGTGAAGCGGCGTTTCCTCACCGGGCTGAAGGCCGGGGTCTCCACGCCGCCATCCTGATGACCGCTGGCGCCGCCGGACCTAATAATTCGGTCCCCTCGCAGGCGGCATCGCCGCCCGCCGAGGCTTCGCCGCCACGGGGTGAAGCTGGCGTGGCCGCAGCGCACGCACCGGCCAAGGCTATGGCCGTGCTGGCCGACCGGCTGGCGGCGGCGCTCGTGCACCGCGAACCGGGCTGGCGGCTGCCCCGGCGCAGCGCGCTGGCCAGGAGATACAACGTTAGCCTGACCGAGATCGACGCCGCCCTCGGTGACCTCGCCCGCCGGTCTCTGGTCCGCAGGCTGCCCGACGGGCAGTTGTACCGGGCCAGCCCAGCCGACTACTGGATTCCGCTGGAGGGCACGGCCGGGCTCGGCACGCGGCTGGACCCGATGGGCGGCGCGATCGCCTGCCAGACCCGGCATGTGTCGCGGCGCGAGGCGCCGCAGGATGTGGCTTGGGTGCTGCACCTGCCCGCGGGCGCGCCCGTTCGCGTCATCCGGTGCGTCTGGGTGTCCGAGGGGGATCCCGCCGCCGTTTCCACCGCCTACATGAATGGACCGCTCGCCGACGAGGACACCGAACCCGACCTGGAGGCGGCTCAGGGGCTCTCCTCGTTCGGTTCGATGGGGACCGCGCTGCCCGCCGCCGCGGTGAGCGTGGAAATGAGCCCGCCGCAGCCGTCCGTCGCCCGCAGCCTGCGACTGTCGCCTGGCCAGTCGGTGATCACGGTGACGATCAGGTTCGATGATGCTGCCACCGGTGAGCCAGCCGGGCTCACCATGGTGATGCTCAAACCAGAACTATTCAGAGTTAGTGTGGATTCAACATCTAGCATTACCTCGCTGACCAGCCAAAACGGCTAACCGGAGGGCATGATGTTGCACCTCAACCGCTACCAGCAGGTGACGCTAGACCAGGCCAGGACGGCGCTGTAAGCGTTGCAGGCAGATGGTGACCCGAACGCCTACGCTCGGCACCTCGGAGCGCTGGAAGTCGTGCTAGCCGAGATGATCAGCTTGGTAAACCAGCTCACATGCGTGACATGCTCGACTCTGCCGTACAAGGCCACCCAATGGTGCTAACCCGAAACGGCAAGCCTGTAGCCGTCGTGGTGCCTGCTAGCTTCCTCGCCATCGGCCGTGCGTTACCAGCCGCTGCCGACCAGGCCGAGCCTGTCTAAGACTTCCCCTTAGCTGGCCACCGTACAGTTAAGGGATTTCCGCCACTGGCAGTCTGGCGGCAGGTCATGAGTCTCCGGGTGACTTAATCCTGGTAAGCGAGAAACCGTTACCGCTTCTCAGGTGGGTGGTGTTTCTCGCAGTCTGCCTTTAAATATCTCCCTTGCTATGTGGGGATGTCGTGCTGAGGAGCCCGTTAAACACGCCGTAACCAGTCGGCATACTTCGCTCTAAGCCCGCCTCAGCCTCATCAACTGAGGCGGGCACGAAGATTTTAGGGGTTTACAAATGAACAATATAGTTCTGTCGAGTGACATTGCGTTGACGAGGGACACAGCCGCTGACAGTATCGCGGTAGTCCGACTACTCAGGCAGAACCAGCCGGATATGGCGATGTTAATTATTGCTTCTTACGCTGCGATAATGATGGATTGCAAGCCTTGGTTGATTCTATGGCCGGATTATGCGCGGCAGTTCTAGGCCGGGTTGACAGTACGGCTGCTGAGCTGAACAAGGCATCTGACACGCTTGTCCCTGGTGGCGATGCTGTGCTCGCTTCGGCTGCTGCTGCGGTGGTCGTGTTTGATCCTGCCAAGGATGATAAAAGCTGATGACTGACTTCGCGTTGATCGCCGCTGCTGACCGTGAGGATAATGCTGGCGGTAGAAGCTCTGGTGGATACGTTCAGCGGGCCGGACAACGCCACTGAACGCGGGATGCTGGTCGGATCTCTGCCAGCCCACTGTGGCTATCCCGCGTGTCGCAGCCCAGGCTGTTGGCGTGCCACGGATAAGATCATCGGCAGTGTCCATGCTTCGCTGATCAGCGAGGACGGTAAACGCTGATGACTAATTTCGTGCTGATCGTTGCGACTGTCCTGCTGATCGTGCCTTGCGGGTGTGTGGTGACTTACATCAGTGACCGTGCTGGCAGGCGACGACAGTAACGGACATTAGCGGACAATTTTGATGTATGCCCTGGTAGGGCGCATCAGAAGTTGCCATCCGGGGGGTAACGCACCCGCCTCCCAACCCCGGTGCGTCGTTTGGGTCGATCGCGCGCTGTCTCAGATTCAGCAACGACCATCCTTTTAACCGGTGGTGACCATCTGAAGGCAATTCTTCACTGTGAGTTTGCTTGAGAACGTTTCCACTGAGAAATCGTCAAACAATCCTGTTCTGGCCGCTTTGGCTGACCCGAAGTCGAGCGTTAGCCGTCTGGCTAGCCGCGTGGCAGCATCCGGCGCACCGCGGAGGCGTAGATGGTGCACATGTCGATGGCCACGACCCGGACCGCGTCCCGCCACGCGGGGGCGGCCAGCGCCAGCCAGTACACGGCGTCATCAGCGGTGCGGCCCTCCACCTGCCCCAGCAGGCCCCTGGCCGCCGGACAGGTCAAAGAAGCAGGTATGCCACCGGTCCGCGAGCACGTACTCCCCGGTCTCCTCATCAAGCCGCCACCGGGGCCGGCCCCGGCGGTGCTCGTCGATGCCCAGGTGCGCCACCGCCGCGGGCGGCTGCTCCAGCACCAGGTCAGCCGCGGCGGCGAACGCGCCGTGGGCGGACGGCTGTGGTCGACGGGAACGGCCGTCCGATCATCGACTTATGAACGGGTTTGACGCTGATAACGTTACCGGCCCTGACTATGACGGTAACGCGCCAGTGGCGCGGATACTTGGTTCCCTTGCGTCATTGACAATAACATTCCTAATCTGACTGCTAGCACGGTTGGTGACCCGATGTTCGGTGACCCGGTCCCGCGATGGTTTACCGTAAGGTCCGGTCCGGCGCGACTCTTATGCGACTCAATGAGCGTAACGCTGATTTCCTGGCTATCTGTTATCTCGCGTTCTGGCGTTTCGACCTTAGGTCGAATGACCTTCGTGCGCGGTTACGGTCCAGGCTGCTGCTTCCTAGTCGCTGCCTTAAAGAAATCCTGGCTTTCCGCGGCTAGGTAAGTTACACGCCGGGGTGTCCGCGCCTGCCGCCGCTGGACTAGCATGGGAAGCCGCGAAGGGGAGTAGCTCCATCGCCGGGATGCCGACAATCTCGGCCCGGGAAGCCGGGCCCGGTCCCCGGGGACCAGCGTTGGTCTGAGTGAGACCTTCGGCCGCAGTGACAAGCTGCCGTGCCGGAGGTCCCCTGGGCCGCCGGCTGGCCCGACCTGATGGGTTTCCTCGTGAATCTGGCTGCCGCCGGAACATCCTTCCTGATCGTGCTGCCCGCCGAACTGCCGGACAAGACCGTCCTCGCGTGCCTGATCATGGGCAGCCGGTTCCGACCGGCCTTCGTGTTCACCGGTGCCGCCGTGGCGTTCACGGCGCATGTAGCGCTCGCGGTCACCGCTGGGAGCCTGCTCGGGTTGCTGCCGCACCGCCCGATCCAGGCGGTTGCCGGTGTCTTGTTCCTGTTCGGGGCGGTGTTGCTGTGGCGCCAGCACCGCCAGGACGCCACCGATGACGTCGCGGAGCACGGGCGCTCCAGCCGGTTCCTGCCGGTCGCGGCGATGGCCTTCGCGGTGGTCTTCGCCGCCGAATTCGGCGACCTCACCCAGATCCTGACGGTTAGCCTGGCGGTCAGGTACGGTGACCCGCTGGCCGTGGGGATCGGTGCGGTGCTGGCGCTATGGGTAGCGGCGGGCGGGGCCATCATCGGCGGCAGGAACCTGCTGAAAGTCATCCCGATGACCTGGCTGACCCGGGGGGCAGCGCTGGTCATGCTGGTGTTCGCGGGCGTTAGTATCGTGACGGCCTTGCCCTGACGCGCGGTGCTGAGACCAGAGTTTCTAATGAGAGCGATGGCCATTGCTGAGGTGCCAATCAGAACGTCCTGATTACGTCTAGCGCCCGGAACCGGTAACCGTCTGGACACGTATGCGTTGCACCTGGGACGCTGGGAGCCGAGACGCCGGCCGAGGTCGTGACAGAGGCGGAATAGGAATAGATGCCACGACGTGCCCGATACCTCATCCCCACGGGACTTCCCCGCCGTGACGAGATACTCGCTGCCTGCGTGGTGCTCGCCGTCCTGGCGCACGTGCTGTTCGCTCAGCTGACGATCATCCTCGCCGCCGTGTTCTACCTGATCACCAAGATGACCCGGTGGCGCCTGTCATGGCTGGCGGTCCCGGCAGCGGTCGGGCTGGCGTGGACCCTGGCGATCGGTCCTCGGGCTGCGGCGGCCGGTTTCGTCGCCGGGCCGGCCCAGATAGCGGACTACCTGGGCGCGAACGGTCACCAGGCCGACCATCTGCTGCACTTCACCACCGCGTTCACCGGGATCGGGAGCTGGCTGCCCCGGCAGCTGCCGCTCGCCATCCTGGCCGGAGCCGCCGAAGCCGCTCTGGCTGGCTGGCTGAGCTGGCTGCACACCGATGAGTGGAACCTGCCGCCGGCCCGGCCCGGCCTGATCGTGGCGGCCCGGCGCGCGGCGACCGTCCGCGCGATCCGGGCCGGCGGCGTCGTGACCAGGGACGGCGCCTGCCTCGGAGTGACACCCGGGTCAGGTACCCGGGTCACGCTGTCGTGGACCGAGGCGGCCGGGGGCATATCCGTGTGCGGTTCGGCCGCGGAGGACGTGCTGACCACTGGCTTCCAGCTGATCCACGCCGCGGTCCGGCGGCGCAAGCCGGTGCTCGCCGTCGACCGTACGTCTGATCCGGGCCTAACCGGAAGGCTGGCCGCGGTCTGCGCTGCGGCCGGCGCGCCGCTGCTGGTATTCGGCGCCGACCAGGGGCCACGGGCCGGAGCCGCAGACCCATGGGCCCAGGCGGCCTGCTACGAGCCGTTCCGGCACGGGGATCCCGAGCGGCGGGCCGCGATGATCACGGCCATGCTCAGCTGGGATGGACCGGGCCGGCAGTACCGGCGCAGCTGCGTCGCCTACCTCGAGGACGTCTTCGAACTGCTCGACGCCGCACCCGGCGACCCTCGAGTTCCGGTGCTCGATGACGTCATCCACTTGCTTAACCCGATGGCGATGCGGGCCCGGATGGAGTACGTGCCTGCGGTATACCCCCGGCGTGACGTGCTGGCCGAGCGAGCACGGGTTTCGATGAGCCTCATCAGCGCCGAGCCCGCCACCACCGCCGAACTCGGCCGGCAGCTGCGGGAACTCCGCGCGTCGCCGTTCGGTCGCTGGCTGCGTCCGTCAGCCGACGGCCCCGCGGCGGAAATCGAGCTCAGCCGGGCGGTCGCCGAA
>JBAUAY010000496.1:0-5390 GCA_049676235.1 Streptosporangiaceae bacterium | reverse complement strand
TTCTAGTACGGCGACCACGCAGTCCGTACAGGTCCGGCCGATGGAAGCGCTCGCAGCATCCGGACCATCAGATCCGTAGTCACCCGTGCGGGCATCCGGACCCGTTCAGAACAGTCCGTGACCTCGGACGCGTCCCTGCCCGCTGTTCATCCTCGTCCGGATTCCCAAAAGGTTGTTCGCCCCGGTGGCTCCCAGCGTGGCTCCCAAGGAGGCGCGTTCACGGCTCCGGAGGCCGCTTCTGCGATCTAGCGAATTTGGCACGCTGCCTCCTTGGACTCGATCACTCATCCCTCGGATGGCTAAGATCATTCCGCGCATATTCCGGATCATGGATACTTCCGCCGTGACCGTCCGCACCTTGCAGGGGATGGCCTGCGCCCGGTCCGGGCAGGCTCCGGCCTGGCCCTTGGTTTCTGACCGGAGTGTCCGCAGTGGTCTCCAGGGTCAAGCGTGACTTCGCGTGTACGTTCACCTGGCACTTTCCACCTGCGCTCGTCGTCCTGCGGTCATAGTCACGCTTGAGGCTGGAGGGGCGGACACGGATACTCAGCGGGCCATCCCCGGATCTGAGCCCAGCCAGGGCTCTTGCACCTTCGGGGTGTCCCCGCGCAGGTCTACCTCGCCGGGTGATCAATGTCCACGGGCGGCAGGTCTTTCACCTGGTGTTTGGTGAGGCTGAGATGGATAAGGAGAGTCCCGATCTTAGTCACAGCGCCGATCGGGATAGCCACTTCCTTGCGGCCCCACATGTGCCCCTCCTGGAGGAGCACGTGGGTTACATGGTGGCCGCCAGGTTCCACAACCAGCCCCCCGACCTGCCCTATGTCGCTGTCGGTCGCACAGACGGTCAGTTCGCGGTGTACCTCTACCTCGTCCTCCGGGACGTAGTCGACGGTGACCTGCTGCGGGGTTCCCGGTTCGCCGCGCTGCATGCTCACACCCCTGCCCATAACCACCCGGTTCCCCTCGTTAGGGGCGTTGTCTGGGTGCCCGTATCCGGTGGGGTCGAGGTCTGGCCTGCTCTCGGTCTCCTGGGCGGGCCGGAGCGTCTGGAACTCGGCTAGGGTGCAGTGAAGCCGGATCTGGCCCGTCGTGGCGTCCGCAAGGTCGACAGGGACAAGCCGCCCCGGGCCATGCCGGTGCTTGGGGTCGACTGCGAGATGAGTGACCTCCCGGGTGACCGGGTTGACGATTATGCGGCTTACCTGACCGCAGGCACCATCGGTGCAGCTGGCGTCGGCCCCGATCCAGAACGTCATCGTCTGCGCCATAGCTACCCTCCTGGTTTTCCTTGGACCTTGGCAAGCCCGGCCAGCGGCAGCGCCTTCGGACTCCCGGGCCGCGGCCAGCCGCACCTGGCCGAGCATTCGCTAGGCCAATGGTAAGCCGTGCAGACGGTCGCGCGGCGTAGCAATGTGCGCGACGAGTGAGCCGGTCAGATCAGCGCGACCGCCAAGGCTGGGACGGCGCGGGCGCGCCGGGCGGGGCCTCCTCCAAGGCCAGAGCCCGGCGCGGGGAGCGCCGGACGCGGTGCCGCGCAGCGGCGCCGCCTTGATCTAATACGGCTCAATTCGGCAACGCGGCACGGCGACAGGCACGGTGCCAGGCTGTGCTGTCCCGCTTGACGCTTTACACATCGGCTTCGCTTGATGCTTGACACTCCGGCTCAGGATTTGGGAGTTGAGCGGCTCGGGCAGAGATACCGGACCGGGCTCGAATAACTGCCCGGAGGATGATGGGCCCGACTTGGCTCACGATCATGGACTTTCGACCGGCTTAATACGCTGACCTGCGGATTTACTTCTCAAGTTGACGGAATCTGCGCACTAAAGTAACCAGATTGGACTCGTGGTGGATGGGATCACCAGGGTTCGAGCTTGAGTCCCCGGCGCGGGGTAGTTCCGCACGGGGGAGCAGGCGGTGACACAGGCCCCGCAGCCCTGCCAGAAGATTCCGGTTGAGCAGGTGAGCGGCGGGGTGCTGTTACCGCCCTCGCTATTTGAACATCCAGCGGCTGAATTATCTGTGGACGATTCGGCACAGCTCGGCGAGGATGGCAGGCAACCTGGTCACATAGCGTGACTGCCGATGTGGCTTAGGGCGCGCGCGTACCCGCCGTTATCTGGAGTCCGAATCTGGGTGTCTTCGCTGTAAGGGCTGCGACTCTCGGGCCTCGGCGAGGACACGTTATCTGGAGTGTGTCTTCGCTGTAGCTGCTGTAAGCGCCGGAGGTGCCTCTTATGGTGTTGTCCATCCTTCGGCTTGTTCGACCATCTCGGCTGAGAGTGTCTCGAGTTCGCTGGTCAGCTCGCGGAGGCGCCTGGTGTTGTCGAACAGGGGACGGTATCGCTTGAGCTGGGCGGGGCTGAGCGTGCGGGTGACGGTCTTGGTGCCGACCTTGCGTATCCACGACGGGTAGGGGCCGTGCCGGTAGCTGGGGTCGGTGTGGCACCGGCACCGGGGAGAGCCGCAGCGGGTGGTGCGCTCGACCAGGCTGCCGGGCAGGCACAGGCCGAGCCCGGCGATCTCATCGGCGATCTGGCGCTGGCGGAGTTCGGCGTCGTATGGCGTTGCTGGCATGCCTTGTTGCTACCGCATCTTTGCCCGCGTATCGGCGAGGCTCCGCCACCTGCTGCCTTGAAGAGTTTACATTCAAGGCAGCAGGTGTGCCGGTCTGGCCCGGATGGGAGGCGGGGCGTGCTGGTTCAGCGGGTGCTGATGCCGGTCAGCGGCAGGGAGTCCTGGACGCTGCTGGGGGATGACGGCGAGGTGGTGGAGCCGCCGAGCGCTATCTTGCCTACCTGGCGGCGATCGAGCGCTCTCCTAACACGGTGCGGGCCTACGCGGTCAGCTTGAAGCTGTGGTTCGAGTTCCTCCAGCTCGCCGGGACGAGCTGGGACGAGGCGGGCGTGGAGGACGTGGCCCGGTTCGTGGCCTGGCTGCGCGCCCCGGCGGGCAACGTGATCGTGCTGGCGGACGGGACCGGGGCGCGGGGCCCGGCGACGGTCAACCGGTACCTGGCGGGAGTCTTCGGCTTTTACGATCATCATGCGCGGACCGGCCTGCGGGTCGCTGCCGAGCTCGTGTCGTGGCGCCGGTTGAGCCGTGGTTCCTATAAGCCGTTCCTGCAGCATGTGACCAAGGGCCGGGCCATCCCGGTACGGCCGGTGAAGCTGCAGGTGCCGCGGCGTGCGCCTCGCACCTTGGAGCCCGGGCAGATCGTGGCGATCCTGGCGGCATGTGAGCACCTGCGGGACCGTTTCCTGCTGTCGCTGCTGGCCGAGACGGGGATGCGGGCCGGCCAGGCGCTGGGGTTGCATCACTGCGACTTCGTCTCCCGCAAGCGGGAGGTGCATATCGTGCCCCGGGCGGATAACGCGAACGGGGCGCGGGCGAAGGTGCGCTCGGCTGCGGTCGTGCCGGTCTCAGCGCCGCTGGTGCGCCTGTATTCGGAGTACATGCACGTCGAGTACGGCGACATCGACTCCGACTATGTGTTCGTGAACCTGTTCGGCGGCCAGGTCGGCGCCGCGATGACCTACACGGCGGTGCACAAGCTGATCGGGCGCATCGCCGCTCGCACCGGGATCGAGTTCACCGCCCACATGCTCCGTCACAGCCATGCGACCGGCATGATCCGCCAGGGCGTGCCGATCGAGGTGGTCGCGCGCCTGCTCACCCACCGGTCCTCGACGACCACGAGCCAGACCTACGTTCATCTCGACGCGGCCGACATCCGGGAAGCACTGCACAGGGCCGGGGCCTGGCGGGAGGAGGGCACGTGAACACCCCGGTGCCAGCCAGGCGCGAACGGCCGCGGCTTCAGGTGGTCAGCGGCGAGGCGGCCGTCCTGGATGGCCAGTGGGCGTCGGACTACTGGGATGCCGGGCGGCTGGGCATCCCCGCCCGGCGCGGACGTGGCACGGCGCGCTTCGGCGGGATCGGCCAGCAGTGGCTCCGCGGCCCGGTCAAGCGCTGGTCCCGGTTCCGCCTCGCGACCGGATGCGCGTTTGCGACCATCGATTCCGGGGCGCTGGCGCTCACCCGGTTCTCCCGGTTCCTTGCCACGCGTTACCCGCAGGCCGCTGACGCGAGCGCTATCACCCGGCCGGTCCTGGAGGACTACCTGTCCTGGCTGCTGACCCAGGGATACTCGGCGTCCACCCGGGCGCTGTCCCTGTCGATGATCCGGGTGTTCTTCGACGCCTGCCACCGTCACGGCTGGCTCCCCGGGCTGGCCGCCAGCGCGACCATCTACGTCGAAGAGCTCCCCTTCCACCACGACCAGATCGCCCGGTTCATCCCCGAGTTCGTGATGGCCCAGCTGGAATCCGGCCAGGCTCTGTCGAAGATCCCGCACACCACCACCCGCCACCTCGTGATCGTCTTGATCGAGACCGGGCTGCGCGGCGGCGACGCGTGCAACCTCCCGTTCAACCCGGTGCTCACCGACAGCAGCGGCTGGCCCTGCCTGCGGTTCGAGGCCGTCAAGGTCCGCGCCGAACAGCTGATCCCGCTCAGCGCCAAGGCCGCGGCGGCGATCAGCGCCCAGCAAGACCACGTGCGCCAGCGCTGGCCGGCGGGCAGCCCGTGGCTGTTCCCCGGCATGACCGGCAACCACGACGGCTCCAAGCCGTACTCGCACAGCGCCTTCATCCAGCAGCTCAGGCGCTGGCAGCGCGTCATCGGCTTGCGCGACGAGGCCGGGCAGCCGGTCACCGTGACCGGTCACCAGTTCCGTCACACACTCGGGACAAGGCTGATTAACTCAGGCGTCCCGCAGCACGTGGTGCAAAGGCTCCTCGGGCATGCCAGCCCGCACATGACCAGCCACTACGCCAAGGTCCACGACGCCACCATCCGGGAAGCGTTTGACCGCTACCAGGCCCAGCGGGTGAACATTTCCGGCGAGCCGATCGGCTACGACCCCGGCTCCCCGGCCGCTTCGGCCGAGTGGGTCAAGCACAACCTCAACCGGGTCCGCGACAGCCTGCCGAACGGCTACTGCGGCCGCCCGGCCCAGCAGGACTGCCCGCACCCGAATGCCTGCCTGACCTGCCCGGACTTCCAGACCACACCCCAGTTCCTGCAGATCCACCGGCGGCAGGCCGCGGCCAACAGCCGTCTCATCGCCCAAGCCGAGGGCAAGGGACAGCTCCGCCTCGCCGGGAACCTGCGCCGTGTCCAGGCCAACCTGGACCGGATCATCCCCGCCCTCGAAGCCCTCCAGGACGACGATCCCCGCGATGAACCGAGCTGACAACTCCGCGTTCCTCGCGCAGGCCAACGCCCGGCGCCACCAGGCAGCACTCGCGGCCGCGCACCACGCCATCGACCAGCTGCGACGCGAGGGAAAGCCCGTGACTTACGCCGCAGTCGCACACGCCGCC
>JBAUAY010000495.1:0-16743 GCA_049676235.1 Streptosporangiaceae bacterium | reverse complement strand
ACCCGGACCGGGCCTGCGGTTCCGCGCAGCGCCGGGTCGCGGCCTTCGGTCTGCTCGCTGCGCCGGAAATACGGCAGCAGGTCCGCGAAACCCCAGCCGACCGCTCCGCCCGCGGCCCAGCCGTCATAGACCGCCCGGTGCCCGCGCACGTGCGCCATGGCGTTGATCGCGCCGGATCCGCCCAGGGTCCGGCCCCTGGGGTAGGCCACCGGCCCCGCATCCGCCTGGTCGATCGTGACGCCGGCCCAGTCCGCAGGGGTTCCGAGGAGCTGTGGCCACGCGTCCGGCACGGTCATGGCGTGGGTCCGCTCTGAGCTCCCGGCCTCCAGGAGAAGAACCCGAGTGCTGGCATCCTGGGTGAGCCGGGCGGCCACCACACATCCGGCCATGCCGGCACCGACCACGATGTAGTCGTACTCTGTCACCGGATTGCCTTCCTCTCGCCGATGCTGGATACGCTCACTGGGACCGCGAGTCACATTAGGCGATAGCCGGGCCGGGCGTGAGCGGTAGCTTGGGGCCATGGTGCCGGTAAGCCATGTGCTCGGGTTCGCCGCCGTGGTGACCGTCCTGATCGCCATTCCCGGCCCGAGTGTGCTGTCCGAATCGCCCCATATCCAGCAAAGCTGGAAAGTTACCAAAACTTTTTTGACAAAAAACCCATCCGGAGGCTCGTCGGTCGCGAAACAACGGCGTGAAAGGCGATCCGGGGACCGATGGGGGGCACGGCATCCGAGCCGGCCTAGGGAGACCCAGGCCATGCCCTGACCGTTCACCGGCCTCTCCGGCCCGCCTGACACCGAAACCCGGAGGCTCGGTCGGGCGGACGCCATGCTCAGCACTCAATTCTCTGAGTAGCTATCCCCCTTACGTTCAGTTAATGCTGTCCGGCGTGGCCTTCGCCCTGGCGATGCGCACGCTAACCAGCCACCGAAAGGATCGTCATGCCCAGTCAGGATGCGAAGCGTGCGTCAGATCCGGAGCCGTCTGGGTCCCCTGGACACCGCCTGTCCCGGCGTTCGCTGCTGCAGGGGGCCGCGACCGCTGGCGCCGCCGGTATCGCCGTCACCGCCCTAGGGGCGGCCGCCAGCCCGGCCCTGGCCGCCACCAACCGTCCGCCGGCACCGGCGGAGTCGCATGGCCACGGCGCGGCCAAGACGCCCGCCGGGCCGATCATGGTGCACGTACGCGATGCCGGATCGGGGGACATCGAGGTGTTCTCCGGGACCAGCCAGACCCGGGTGCGCGACAAGGACCTGGCCGCCCGGATCGCGCGGGCCGTCGGCTGACGCCGCTACCCGCTGTCATCTGCCCATTCGAGCCAGTTTCGGCTTAGTTTCGACCCAGTTCGAGTCCGTCTCGAGCCAGTTTCGAGCCAGTGAGGTAAGTAAATGTCATCGCATCGCGAGGCGCCGGAGATCTCCAAGGACCCGGTGGCCGACCGCACCGACGTGTACGCGTTCGTCAGCCCGGATAAGCCAGACACGGTCACGCTGATCGCCAACTACATCCCGCTGCAGGGACCGGCGGGCGGCCCGAACTTCTACGAGTTCGGCGACGACGTCCTGTACGAGATCCACGTCGACAACAACGGGGACGGCCGGGCGGACATCTCCTACCAGTTCCGTTTCACCACCGAGGTGCTCAACCCGGACACCTTCCTGTACAACACGGGCCCGATCGAGTCGCTGAGCAGCCCGAACTGGAACCGCCGCCAGTTCTATGACGTCTTCGAGTCCTCCGGCGGGTCGGATAGGACCATCGCCACCGGCCTGGCCTGCCCGCCGTGCAACATCGGGCCGCTGTCCACGCCGGACTACACCGCGCTGGCCGACGAGGCCGTGCACAACCTGGGTCATGGGATCACGGTGTTCGCCGGGCAGCGGGCCGAGGGCTTCTACGTCGACCTGGGCTCGATCTTCGACCTGGCCGATCTGCGGCCGTTTGAGAACCTGCACGCCTTCGGGCACTTGCCCAAGGCACCCGGCGTGAACGCCACCAACCACCTCAACGTGCACTCGATCACGATCCAGGTACCGATTTCCTCGCTGACCAGGAAGGGCCACCCGAGCATCGGCGTGTGGACCACGGCGAGCCGCCAGCGGGTCAGGGTGTGGGACGCCGACAACGGCGAGAACGTCGACAGCGGGCCGTTCCGTCAGGTGTCACGGCTGGGCAACCCGCTGGTCAACGAGGTGATTAACCCGCTGGGCAAGAAGGATCAGTGGAACTCGCTGCCGCCGTCGGACGACAAGCTGTTCGCCAGCTACGTCACCCAGCCGGGCCTGGCGGCGCTGCTACCTGTCCTTTACCCCGGCGTATTTCCCCACCTAGCCGCGCTGGTCGCCGCCAAGAAGCCGCGCGCTGACCTGGAGGCCATCCTGCTAACCGGCATACCCGCGGGCATCATTCCCGGATTCCAGAACTTCACCGGGCCGGTGCTGGCCGACATGCTACGGCTGAACACCTCGATCCGGCCTACGCCCGCCAGCAAGCAGAGCATTTACGGCCTGCTCGGGGGCGACGCGGGCGGCTTCCCGAACGGCCGCCGGGTGACCGACGACGTGGTAGCGATCGAACTGCGGGCCATCGCCGGAGTCACGTACTCGCTGATCGACAAGAAGTTCGTGCCCGACGCGGCCGCGGGCCTGCTCACCGACGGGCTGACGCCGGCCAGTGTCAGCGCAGCCTTCCTCTCCCAGTTCCCCTACCTCGGGGTTCCTTACAGCGGTTACGACAACCCGTCCTGAACGCATTAGCCCCTGCGCCCCGGCGGGACCACCGGTTCATCGGTCCGCGCCTGGGGCGCAGGGCGTCCGGTCGCAGTCGTCCCGGTCACAGTCATAAGGAGCGCAGCTTGACATCCTCCATCGCCCTAAAGGACGAGGATTCCAGCCGCGACCTGTGGTCGCGCTGTAGGTTCGCGGTTCGCAGGCCGGGCAGTCCCGTCGCCTCCCCGCGCAGCCACGGCATGCCCTGCCGCGGTTTCGTGCTGGGTAGTGCAAATGCCCGCTTGGCTGTCGCGGACAATTCGAATATACCGTCCGGCACCGACATTTCAGGGGAGGTGAAGCGGCGTTTCCTCCCCGGCCTGAAGGCCGGAGTCTCCACGCCGCGATCATGATGACCGAGCCAGTAGCCGGTTCGTCCGGCCCCGGTACCGTGGTCCTGGAGATCGGCCCCGGCATCGGCGCCCTGATCCTATACACGCCGGCCGAGATGGACGGCGAGGAAATCGAGATCAGCTGCGACGACGAGCCCGGCGCCCGGCGCACGCACTCGCAGGTCCGGCCGCGTCACATGCCCGGCGAAACCAGGTACGCGGCCGTCTACCCCAGCCTGCCGGCCGGGCGTTACACGATCTGGCGGGACGAGCACAGCCCCGCGGCCGCCGTCACCATCACCGGCGGGCAGGTCAGCAACTGCCGCTGGCCAGGCTGAACTAGCGTCCGCCCGAGCTCTGCCCGCCTCGGGGACGGGCAGAGCTCGGGTGGTCAGCTATCGCCAGATCCGGAAATCTTATGATCCCCGCTGTGACGGCGGCCCTCATCGCGCTGCCTGAATTCCCGTTGACGGTCAACTCGGTCCGGCTGTAGCGAATCCTGGACGCGATGATCCGGTTCGGTCTCCTGCCAGCGAAGTACTTGTCCCTCAAGATGAGCGAGATGACCGGCTGAAGGGCGAGACGCCGACCCGTTCGGGAAATAGATCTTCAATGATCCCGAACGGGCCGCGTGCCAGCGGTCGTGCACCGGCAGGGGCTCAGACCGGCAGGGGAAGGGCCAGGATGGGCGTGGTGGTGGGCTGGGCCGATCCCGGAGCCGGTTCGACGGTCAGGCCGAGCGTGTCGCCCTTGACCACCCCGGAGGCCAGCACCGCTGGGGTCCGTCCGGACGTGGCCGGAGGCAGCAGTCCCGCGGACACGGTCTTCGTCTTGCCGATCAGCCAGAGCTGGTACACCTTGCCGGCCGGCAACGCGGGGAGCCCGTTGGTGACCACGACCAGCTGATGCCTAGCCGCGGCCAGCACCACGGTGGCCACGCCGCCCTGGGTGGTCGAGCGGCTGAGCAGCGTTACTTGCGGCGAGGACAGGAGCAGCGAGATCGCCTTGTTCTCGGCTTGGATCTGGTTGAGTTCCTGCTGGGTGTGGGAGTGCGCGACGCCAAAGAGCACCGCGACCACGATCGAGGCGGTCGCCACGACCCCGGAGAGCCACGGCACCCACGGCACCCAGGACCGCGTGCGCCGCGGTCGAGCATGGGTCCTGACCTCGGGTGGCAGCTGGCGGGTACGCGCGGCGGCGGCCAGCACGCGGGCCCGCAGTTCGGGCGGCGGCTCGGCGGCGGCGGCGAAGGCCATCGCGGTCGCCACCTCGCGGAAACCGCGTACCTCGCTGGCGCATGTCTGGCAGCGGCTCATGTGGCGGGTGAAACGGTTGCGCTCGGCCCCCTCCTCGAGTGCGTCAAGCGCGTAGACACCGGAGAGCGAGTGCATATCGTGGCGGAGGAACCGCATTCAGCTCACCCCCAGGCAATCGCGCATCCGGATGAGCCCGTCGCGGATCCGGGTCTTGATCGCGCCCAGGGTGACCTTGAGCAGCTCGGACACCTGTCGGTAGCTGTACCCGCCGTAGTAGGCCAGGGTGATCGACTCGCGCTGCACCTCGGTGAGCCCCTCCAGGCACCGCCGTACCCGCTCCCGGTCCAGGCTTGCTTCCACCGCCTCAGCGACCTCGTCATGTGGTGTGTGAATCTCGGCTGTCTTGTGTTCGCGGTCGGCCGCCGCCGTGGTGGAACGAACACGGTCGATGGCGCGGCGGTGGGCGATGGTCATCACCCACGTCGCCGCGCCACCCATGGCCGGGTCAAACCGTGCGGCGGTCCGCCACACCTCGAGGAGGACTTCTTGGGTTACCTCCTCGGACTGGGACGGATCCCGAAGAACCCTGCGGGTCACGCCGTACACCGGGCCGACCAGCCGGTCGTACAGCGCCTCAAACGCTTCGGTGTCGCCACGCGCTACGTGGACGAGCAGGTCATCAAGGTCCCGCTCTCCCCTCCTATCCGTAGACGCGGACTTGAACCGGGACGCGTCCGAATCGCTCGGGTTCATATGACACCTTCGAAGCAGACGCCGGATCGGATGGGTGGGGACATGGCCGAATTTTAAATAATTTAATTGCCGCAGGCTGGCGCAGCGGAAGAGCTGCACCGGATTTCCGTAGCGGGCGGTCCCTGTTGGTTCGGATGGGAAAGCTGATCCTCGTGCCTGACGGGTGATCCCCATGGCGGGTGACTGCTACACCACCTCATCGGCGGATTGCGCCGGCGCGGGCACGATCGCGGTGACCATCTTGTTCGGGCCTATCAATTACTTTGGCGCGAATCCCAAGCTCAGCTGTCACTAGTCACTAGCCGGACTCTGAGGCTCACGGCCCTCCGGCGGCGGCGCCGGAGGCGGTGCGGGCTCGGGCGGTGCGGGCTCGGGCGGTGCGGGCTCGGGCGGTGCGAGTTCAGGCGGTGCGGGCTCGGGCGGCGCGGCGGGGCGCGCCATCATGGTCGACACGGCCGCGCGCATGGCCTTGAGGCCGGCGCCGCGGGGCACTTTGAGGGACACGTAGGCGGCGGCGCCAGCCGGGATCGGCAGCCAGAAGTTCACCAGCCGCCAGGCGAGCACGCCTAGCGTCGCCACGCTGCGGGTTACGCCGAAGCTGATCAGCAGCAGCGGTGCGACCGAGTCGACCACGCCCAGTCCGCCGGGAGTCAGGGGCAGCGCGCCGGCCACGTTGGCGATCCCGTAGGCGGCGAAGAGCTCGACCGGATTGACGAAGGCGCCGAACGCCGCCACGAAGCACCACAGTGACCCGGCGTCGAGTAGCCAGTTGAGCGAGGCCCAGGTCAGCGACATGACCAGGGAGCGCCGGTCGCGGCCGAGCGCGGACAGGGTAGACGCGGTGTCGAGCAGGATCCGTTCCAGCCGGTCGCCGGACAGGCCGGGTATCCGGTCACCGACGGCGTGCAGGATGCGGGAGGCGCGGCTGGCTCCCCTGGTGAGCCCGACGGCCAGGGCCGCGACCGCGACCAGCACCACAGCCCCGGTGACCGCCACGGTGACGTAGATCGGGTGAAAGCCCGCCAGCGGGATGGAGACGACCAGGGACAACCACAGCAAGACGTTGAGCACCACAGTGGAGCCCAGGCCCTTGGTCGCCATCATCACCGCGGCGTCGTTCCCCTTGATGCCTTCGGTGGTGAACAGGCGATAGCCGATCCCGGCGCTGCCCAGTGTGCCGGCCGGTATCACGTGCGCGACCGCCGCCGCGGCCAGGTCGATCCGGAACAGCCGGGACAGACCTGGATTGTGCGCCCCCGGCGGGAGCAGGGCCTGGGTCAGCAGGCCGTAGCAGAACAGCGACAAGGCCTCGAGGATCAGGCCCGCGACCAGCCAGGCGGCGTTAACCCCGCCCAGCAGGTACAGGTCCTTGCGGGCGCCGATCAGTTCCGGCACGACCAGGTACTCGACGACCAGCGCCAGGGCGAAGATGAGGATGCCCCGGCGCACCGGCTTGACCACGAAAGGAAGCCAGCTGCGCCAACGCCTCCACCAGCCCCGGCGCCCGCTGCCAGCGGCACTGTCATCCTCGGGCTTCCGGTCGGCTTTCACCGGGTCAGTCCGCATAACGGGCCTCCTACCCGGCTCGCGGGCAAGAACGCCGCCACATGGGTAACAGACCGTCCCGGGATATCCTGCCCCTGGAGTCCAAGTTGCGGCGAAAAGGGGCGGTTGTGGCTGACGCGGCGTCAACGGCGCGGTCGATGTGGACCTTGTTCGAGCCCATCCACGCGGTGACCTATTTTGCGCCCGAGGCCCGTTCGGCTTACGAGCAAGCGGGCTTGCGCGGGTTCTGGCGTGGCTACTTCGCCGGCCGGGCGGCGCCCCTGGGCGCCGCGAGCGCGGCGGTGGTCACCGCCTCATTCTTCAACTTCGCGCCCGCCTTCGTGGCCCGCGCCATCCCCGGCGTCTGGGAGCTGGCTACGCCCGACGAGGCACTGCGGATCCGGATGGCAGGCGCCACACAGGCCCTGCAGAGCCTGCTCGCGGGGCGAGACGCAGAGGCGGCCGCGGCCGCCGACCTGCTCTGGCGGGCGATCGGGGAGCTTGACTTCTCCGGCCGGGTGCTGGCCGCGGCGGACGCGGCGCTGCCGGTTCCCGGGGAGGGTATGGCCCGGCTATGGCAGGCGGCCACCGTCCTGCGCGAGCACCGGGGCGACGGGCATTTCGCGGCCCTCGCGGCGGCGGACATCGACGGCTGCGAGGCCGTGGTCCTGCGGTGCTGCCTGGACCTGCGGCGGGAAGACCTGCAGCCAGTGCGAGGCTGGACCGATCAGGCATGGGACGAGGCGCTTACCCGGCTGGACGAACGCGGCTGGGTCAGCGGGGACGGCGAGCTGACCAGCGCGGGCCGGGAGGCGCACGCGGCGGTGGAGAACGCCACCGACTGGGCCGCAGCGCGGCCGTGGGCCCGGCTCGGCCCGGACGCCACGGCGGAAATCGCGAACATCCTGACCCCGCTCGCGCAGACCTGCGCGAGCGCGCTCCCCTACCCCAGCCCCATCGGCGTGCCTGCTCCCGGCGCCGCCGGCTGACCTGGCTGCCGCCGGTCACAGTAGCCGCGGGTCGCGGAATCGGTCAGGGAATGCGGATGTCGTGGTGTTCCAGGGCGAACTGACGTTCCTCTTCGGTCAGGTCCACACTCCGGACGGGCACCACCAGGCTCCAGTGGTTGCCGACCGGACAGCGCTGCACCCGCGCCACCACCAGATCCAGTTCTTTGAGCTTGATGCCGGGAATCCAGATGGTCGTGAACAGGTGTCCCTGGCGGCACCGCACGATGGTATTGGTGCCCAGGTTGTAGCCGAGGCGCCGACCGATCAGGGTGGCCCCCGTGACGACGCCAGCAACGATCAGAACGGTTCTCACCACTCGCCGTGACATTCCGTCATTATGGCACCGCGTCGGCATCGTGGCAGGACTGCAGTAACGACGCGCTCGTCGGGTCGACGCCCGGGACCGCCGGTATGATCAGCTCGAACGTCGCGCCGTGGCCGCCGGAACTGTGCACTCCGACCGAGCCGCGGTGGGCTTCGGCGATGGCCTGCACGATCGGCAGGCCGAGCCCGAATCCGCCCGCCTCGCGGCTGCGGTACGGCTCAGCGCGGGCGAAACGGCCGAAAATGCGATCCAGGTCGGACGGCGGGATGCCGCAGCCGGAGTCGGTCACGGCGATGACGGCCCGCCCGTCATCGAGGCGGACGCTGACTTCGATGCGGTCGCCCGGCTCGGTGTGCGCGACGGCGTTCTCCAGCAGGGCATCCAGCGCCACGATGAGCCGGTCACCGTCGCCGAGCACAGTGGCCTCGGCCACCTCCCCCAGCCGCCAGTGGCGCGGCACATGACCCCAGCGTTCCAGCGCGTCGAGGACCAGGGAATCGGTGGCCACCGGCGCGACCTGAAGGAAGTCCGGACTGCCGGCCGAAGCCAGCAGCAGCAGCCGGTGGGTCAGCCGACGCAGCCGCGCCAGCTCGCCGGTGATCACCCGGGCGTCCGCGGCCACCTCGGTGTCGGTGGCCGCCTGCTCGATGAGCTCCGCGTGGCCGAGCGCGACGGTGATCGGGGTGCCCAGCTCGTGGGAGGCGTCCTGCAGGAACTGGCGCTGCTGTTCCAGCAGGCGCAGGTTTTCCTGAGAGATCCGCTGCACCTCTTCCATCGCGGTCAGCCGTTCCTGGTGGGCCGCCAGCCGCCTGCGGCCATGCCAGACCATCACCAGGAACATCAGCGCGATCAGCGGGACCTCCGCCAGGTAATCAGCGTCCTGCTGTCCCTTGAGGACCTGTACGCCGATGATGCCGCCGGTGGCCAGCGTCACCGCCGCCCAGGTCAAGATGGTCGGCTGCAGGCGCCACAGCCGGAAGCCGTAGATCACGGTCAGGCTCACCCAGATAGCAAGGAACGGAACCGTCTGCCAGGCCGGCAGGAACCGCATCGCCACCAAATTAAGGCCGGCGAACACCGCCCAGGCGATATCCGGCGCCACAGGGCGGATGCGTCGCAGGCCGCGGCGCAGCGTAGAGGGGCCACGTGCCGCCCCCGGAGGGGCGCCGCCGGCGTCCGGCTCCGGCGGGGGTGGCTGGCGGCGGACAAGATCTTGCGCCTGCACGATCTTCAAGATTGCACCGGAGCCGGGTCCAGGTCAAACCGTGCGGGACGGCCGACTCCGAAGGCTGGGTATCCTGATCGGGCCACGCGATGAAGCTGGCGTAATACCGGGACACCGGCGTTCCGGGGTGCTGGCCGCTACCTGCCTCGGCGTTATGGAGATGCTGCGCACTGTAGGTGGAGGCCTTGCTCGAGTGGGATAACGCCTGGGCTGACGTGCTGACCAAGCACATCAGTCATCGCAATGCTCTCCATGACGCTGCGACCACTCAGGCCACGGCGAAACGATGGAGGGACCAGTGACGAGCCCGAGCGCCTGGGAGCAGCAGGCCCTGAACTCGATCAAGGACGGTCTGGCCCGCTCTGACCCCACGCTGGTCGCGCGGCTGACCATATTCACCCGACTGGCATCCGGCGAGGAGATGCCGGCACGTGAGAAGATCCAGGCCGGCTCGCAACTAGCTGTCCTGCGTTCTGGCCCCCAACGCCGACATACCCGCCGGCAGGAGGTAGTGCCGCCGCTGCTGTGGCTGGTGACTACCGTTGTGCTGATCACGGTCGCGCTGGTCTGCAACCGCGGCGGCAGCCAAGGCACGTGCACGGGATCCTGGGCCACGTTCTGCACCAGTGCGACTTCCGCAGCCCATCCGGGCCCGGGCATTTCTTAAACGGGCCATGCTCGACCGCAGCTGGGCCCGGGGACAGCACGGCTGACCCACTCATCACGCCAAGGCGGTTACCACGGCGATGATCGCGATCAGGGCGATGAGCATATACAGCAAGTAGGCGTCCAGGCGGCCGGACTGGAGGCGCTTCGCAATCGTCACGATCGCCATGAAGAACCCGAGCGCGGGCCGGTATAGGTAGGTCTCGACCACCTCGACGACGTCGGAGGCGTACCTGAGATGCGCGTCCTCCTCTCCCCCGCCGGGATCGGCACGATCCGGGGCGCCGGAGCCATCGTCGCTGACGTCTTCTTCCATCATGACCTGGCGCAGTTCGGCGTGGGTGTGCAAGACGCTGGCCAGCACCCGGCGGGTGGGGTTGGCGTAGCCGAAGGCGGTGTAGGAATCGGCGCCCTCGACGCCGATCGTCGCCGAGCGCCAGGCCGGGACCCGGCGTACCCGCAGCAGCCGCCGGCCGGACACGGCCCAGGCGAACAGCCCGACCAGGAGCAGCATCAGCGGCATCTCCACCCATAGCCAGGACGGCGACAGGATCGAGAACCCGGCGAACACCGGCTGCAGGATCCACGGGGACTTCAGCGCGCCCATGGTCAGCGAGGCCGGGACGGCGGGCGACAGCCCGGCGGCGATCACCCGGATCTCCAGCGGCGTCACTGCCGCGGTCGCCAGGCAGCCGAGGGCCAGCACCACCACCGCGGCTGGGCCTGCCCAGCCCCGGGGGGGAACGGGGGTGCGGGCAGCCCCTCCGTGAGCAGGGGGGGTCTGGGGGGGATCGTTCCTCCCGAGACAAATGAGCCCGACGAGGCGGACGAAGGTGACGCCGGCGAAGCCGACGGTGAGGGCGACCGCGGCGCCGGCCAGGGCGAGCACTAGGCGGTAGCCGAGGCCGGGCACCCGGAACTGCTGCATCAGCGATTCCAGCAGGAACCACTCGGACACGAAGCCCACCGTGGGCGGCAGCCCGGCCAAGGTCAGGGAGCCCACGGCCAGGCCGAAGCGGCTCCACGAGGTACCCCGCCCACCTCCCCTTCCCCCTGCACTGCCGCACAGTTCCTCCAGGTCGTCACGGCCCGTGGCGGCCTCGATCCCGGCGGACGAAGTGAACAGCAAGGACTTGGCGACGGTGTGCGCGACCACCTGCAACGTGGCAGCCAGCAGCCCGGCCGCGACCAGGCGCCGGTCCCCGGTCCCCGCGCCGGTCAGCGCGACGCCGAAGCCGGTCACGATGAGCCCGGTGTTCTCGATGCTGGAGTAGGCGATCACCCGGGACAGCCGGTTCTGCACCGCCGCGTGCGCGATACCCAGCAGCGCGCTCAGCGCGCCGAGCACCAGCAGCGCGCCCGTCAGCCAGCCGGGCGCCCGGCCCACCAGGGCCAGCGTGCGCCACATGCCGTAGAACGCGACGTTGACGCAGACCCCGGCCATGATCGCGCGGGCCGGGCCGGGCGCGGCAGAGTAGCCGCGCGGCAGCCAGACCTGGAACGGCACCAGGCCGGCTTTGACCGCGAAGCCCCCGAGGAGCAGTACCTCGGCGGTGGTGCGGGCCGCGTCGCCCGGGACATGGGTGAACGAGGCCAGCATGATCGAGTGCGACCTGGTCGCCAGGAGCAGCAGGCCGACCAGCAGCGCGGCCCCGCTGACCTTGCCGAACGCGAACGTGACCTGGGCGGCGGCGGACCGGCCCGGCTTATTCCGCTCGGATCCGGCGAGCAGGTAGAAGGCGAGCGTCAGCGTCTCCCAACCGAACAGCAAGGTAAACGCGTCCTGCGCGGTCATGATCACCGCGACCGCGCCGAGCGCCAGCGCGTAGCTCGCGCCGAGGCCGCGCCGGATGGCCGTATCGGGCCTGGCCGCCCAGCTGGCGAACGCGACCGAGACCGGCACGGCCGCGCCGAAGGTCAGCGCCAGGAACATCCCGGACAGCCGGTCGGCGGCCAGCGCGGCCGCCTGCTGGCCGGGCACCGGGTCCCCGAGCCAGCCCGCGACATCGAGCTGGACAGGCCGGCCAGCCAGGGCGAACCCGCCGAGGGTGGCCAGGCACGCGGAGCCCGCGGCGCCGAGCAGGTACAGGGGCCCGGACCGCATGAACCGGCCGCCGGTGAAGTCCGCCATGGCGGCGAGGGCCAGCAGGATCAGCCCGGCCGCGAACAGCCCGCTCACTGTGTCCCCTTTCCGCCGTCGGCCAGCTTGCCGACCGCGATCAGCAGGGCATTGATAATGCCGAACGGGCTGGGCGGCGAGCCCGGCAGCCAGACATCGACCGGGATCGTGTCGGCGATGCCCCCGGTGACCGCCTCGCTCTCGCTCAGCAGCCCGCCGCTGACGGCGTCGGCGCCGGCCGCGATGACGACCTTCGGATAGGGCATGCCGTCGTAGGTAGTGCGCAGCGGGGCGGACATGCCGCCGGCGCCCGCGCCGGTGACCAGCAGCACGTCGGCGTGCCGCGGGCTGGCGGTGAAGAACACGCCCAGCCGGTGGATGTCGTAGACCGGGCCGAGCAGCGCCTGGATCTCCCATTCCTCACTTCCGTCGGACCCGGCGTCCACATGCCGGACGTGCACGCTGCGGCGCAGCGCGGCGGTCCGCTCCCGCAGCCGGGTCCGGGCCGCCTCGACCGCTTCGTCGGTCTCAGGGACTTCGGGCACGACCAGCGCTTCCCGCCTCAGGGCGGCCGCACCGGAGCCGACGGCGCCTTGAGACCAGGCGAACAGCTCGGGCCGTTCGGCCACGCACCGGCCGCACAGGATGCACCTGCCCTGATCGACCCGCACGGTGGTACCGGCGACGGAAATCGCCCCGGTCGGGCAGAGCGCGTCGAGCCCGTCCGCCGGGACAGCGGCGACCTGGGGACGCACAGGACCACGCCACTCATCGGCGTAGGGATCGGACCTGGCCGGCCAGCGGGTGGTGACGACGCCGTCCCGCAAGCCGCGGAACACCCAGATACTCACAGGGCCACCCCCGCGACCGACAGGCCGAAGCTCGCCTCGATGAACGGGAAGTCGGTCAGGATGTCACCGGCGAAGACTTCGTGCATCAGCACCAGATTGTGGAACGACGCCGACCTGGGGTGGCAGCGGACGATCCGTCCGGCATCCATCCTCACGTCGTAGATCACCTCGCCTTGCGGGGCCTCGGCCCAGCCGACCGCCCGGCCTGAGTAAGCGGCGTCGCTGGCGGGCTCGCAGGGGAGCCGGGGCGGATCGGAGGGCCGTTCGGCCAAATCTTCGGCGACCTGCCGGAGCAGACCGAAAGACTGGTCCACCTCGTCCCAGCGGACCCTCAGCCGGGCCAGCGCGTCACCGGCGACGTGCGGGCGGACGGGCGGCATGGCCAGCAACGGGTACCCGTCGTAGGGACGGGCCAGCCGGGCGTCGTCGGCGTATCCGGCGGCCTTGCCGACCGGGCCGAGCGCTCCGTGCTGGCGCGCGCGCTGCGGCCTCAGCGGGCCGGTGCCGCGCAGCCGGTCCAGGAATGAGGACGTGGCCATCAGCGCGGCCGCTTCTGGGGTAACGGCGCGGCGGAGCTTGTCGACCTCAATGAGGATCTCGGCGGGCGGCAGCCGCGGCGGCGCGCTGATCCCGCCGGGCACCACCACCCCGCGGCCGAACCGGCTGCCGCACAGCCTGCTGACCAGCCGCAGCACCCGCTCCTTATGCAGCGCGAGCCGGGCGGCAGCGACCGCGAGCCCGGCCGCTTCGGCCAGCTTGACGGCGACGTCGAGGTGGTTGGCGATCCGCTCAAGTTCGGCGTGCAGCACCCGGACCAGCGCCGCGGCCGGAGGCGGCTGGCAGCCCGCGATTGCTTCGACCGCGTGGCTGAAGGCCAGAGTGTGGGCGACCGAGGCGATGCCCTCGGCGCGTTCGGCCAGCAGCACGCCGTCCGCCGCCGTCATCCCGGCGAACCGGTTCTCCACGCCGCGATGCTTGTAGAACACCCGCATGTTCAGGTGCGGGATGGCCTCGCCCGGCGTCTCGACCAGGTACTCGATCGATTCCATCACGCCGGAGCGGACCGGGCCGTGCGGGATCGTGAAGATCCCGTAGCCCGCGACGTGCCGGGGCAGCGCGTGGTCTTCCGCCGAGCCGGGCCCGATGAGCGGGGCCAGCCTCGGGTGCCCCTCCGGGATCACGCCGAAGCGGTCGTGGATCTCGCGCTCGTACCAGAACGCGGCGCCCAGCCGCGGGGTGAGCGCGGGATAGCCGGCCGCGCCGGGCGGCAGCGGCGCTTCGAGCGTGTCGATACCCCCGCCCGCCTCCCCTTCCCCCTTCACTGCGACGTGCGCGGACAGTACCAGCGCGCGACCCTCGGGTTTGGTAGCGAACAGGCCGGCGAACCGGTCTCCGGCGTCGACCCGGGACCGGAGTTCCTTCCACAGCGCCGTGACGTCCGGCTGGGTGATCGTCATCGCGCCGCCCCCAGCTCGGCCACCGCACGATAGATGAGGCCGGTCAGTTCCGCCGGGGGATGCAGGCCGAGGATGAACAGGACCGCGACGCCCGCGACGACCGGGATCACCATCCAGATGCTTGGTTCGCTGCGGTTGAGCGCGCGAGGGACCGGGGTGAACAGCATCCGCGTGGCCGAGGCGGTCAGGCCGAAGAACGCCACAGTTATCAGCACGACCAAGGCCGCCGCGGCGGCGTAATTACCCGAACCCAGGCCGCCGTAGACGATCTGGAACTCGCTGCGGAAGATGCCCGACGGCGGCATCGCCGACAGCGCGAACACCGCGAGCAGGAACAGCGGCCCGCTCCACGGCAGCACGTCAAGACCGCCGCGCAGGGCCGAGATCTCCTTGCTGCCGAACTTCACCGTGAACACGCCCGCGCCCATGAACGCATTCCCCTTCGCGGCCGCGTGCGCCAGCACGTGCAGCAGCACCCCAGCCAGCGCCACCGGCGCGCCGAAGCTGACCCCGATGGCCAGGATGCCCATGTGCTCGACGCTGGAGTAGGCCAGCAGCCGCTTGATGTCCCGCTGGCCGAACACGTAGAGCGCGGCAAGCAGCAGTGAGGCGACCCCGAACGCGAGCAGCGCGTCACGCGGGAAACCGCTGCCCAGGGCCGCCGCGGCCACCTGGTAGAAGCGCAGGATCGCGTAGAAGCTCCCCGCGAGCAGCGACCCGGACAGCAGCGCCGAGACCGGGGTGGGGGCTTCGGAATGCGCGTCCGGCAGCCAGGTGTGCACCGGGAACAGGCCAACCTTGGTGCCGTAGCCGAGCAGCGCGAGCAGGAAGGCGAGCCGGACCGGGGTGTGCGGCAGGTGCGCGCCGACCTGGATGAGGGGCTGGATGGCCAGGTTGTAGTGCTCGCCGAGGACCTGGGATCCGGCGTAGTAGGCGAACACCGTGGCGAGCAAGGCCAGGCCCAGGCCCGCGCTGGCGATCAGCACGTACTTCCAGGCGGCTTCGGCCGCTCCGTCGCCATCGTCGGTCAACAGAGCCTCGATCGCGACCAGCAGCGCCGAGATGATCGTGGTTACCTCCACCGCGATCCACAGCAGGGCCAGACTGCTCATCAGCGGCGCCGCCAGCATCGCCCACGCGAACAGGTTCAGGCCGGCGTAGAAGCGTCTCGCGTAAAGGTCTTCGTGCCGCTTCAGGTAGCCGACCGCGTACACCGCCACGGCGGCGTAGAGGAAGCCGGTGGCGAGCAGGAAGATCACGCTCAACGCGTCGACCCGCAGGTAGGAAAGGTAATTGAGGTTCCGATGCGCTACCGCGGGGATCAGGGCGACGACCAAGGCGAAGCACGCGAGCCCCGATACTGCGGTGACGGCCGGGGCTAGCGCGCGGGTCGGCAGCACGGCGCAGACCAGGCCTGCTCCTAGTGGAAGGATCAAGATGGCCAGCACGACGGCGATCACCGGCTCACCCCCGCAGCCTGGTCAGGTCGGCCGTGGACAGCGACTCCGCCCGGGTGTGGTGCGTCCGGATCAGCATGCTGAACACCACCACCGCCACCAGCAGGTCGAACAGGAACGCGGTCTCCAGGATCAGCGGCAGCCCGGACGCCACCACCAGCGCGGCCAGCGAGACCGCGTTCTCCAGCGAGAAGAACCCGATCGCCTGGGACGCGACGTCACGGCGCACGATCATCAGGCCGAACGCGACCAGCACCATCGCGCCCGCGATGGCCAGCGCGGTGGCCGGGGCCGCGGGGCCGTGAATACCCATGGCGCCGAAGCAGAAGAAGCCGAATGCGGCCAGCACGATCCCGGCCAGCACGGCGGTGGCCGGGCTCAGCGTGTTGCTGCCCGCGACGCCGACCGCCTCCTCCTCGTCGTCGCCGCCGGTCCGGGCGAGCAGGCGGTGCAGCACCAGCGGGACCGCGACCACCTTCAGCGCGGCAGACAGCGCGGCCAGCGCGTACAGCTCGGGCAGGTTCCGGTCGGCGGCGATCACGATGGCCAGCACCGAGAGCAGCGCGGACTGCGCCATGTACAGCCGGATCTGGTCCCGGGCCAGCGCCTGGCGCAGCAGGCCGAACTCCAGCAGCAACATGACCGCCGCGATCACGTTGGCGACGCCCTCGTAGACGCCAGGTGCCTGCGCCGGATCCATTACCCGCCCCCTAGGTACAGCGTGAACACGCCGAGCACGGCGATCAGGAATGCAGCCGCCACGAACTCGGTGATCTTGAACAGGCGCAGCTTGGCGAAGGAGTTGTCGATGACCGCGACCACGCAGCCGACCGCGGCGGCCTTGGCCAGCAGCGCCACGATCGCGAGCCCGACGGCGCCGGCGCGCTGGGTGGACGCCAGCCCCCACGGGGCCAGGAACACGTTGGCCAGGATCGTGTACAGGATCAGCTGCTTCAGCTCGCTGCCCCACTTCAGC
>JBAUAY010000494.1:0-2743 GCA_049676235.1 Streptosporangiaceae bacterium | reverse complement strand
GAGGAGGACGCCGCGGCCCGGGTCGCGGCGGGCAGGCCGGCCAGCGACGGGCTGAGCGAGCTCCGGTAGAACACGGCCAGGACCGAGCCGAGGATGGCGACGCTGAGCGCGACCGCCACCTGCCGGGCGGTGTTAGTCAGCGCCGAACCCGCGCCGGCCCGCTCCCGCGGCAGCACGTCCATGACGGCGGCGGTGGCGGCCGGCATGCTCACGCCGATCGCCGCACCCTGGATGCCGAACAGCACGCCGAGCATCCAGATCGGCGAGGCCGTGCCCAGGCTGGCGTACCCCCCGATGGCGGCGGCCATGACGAACATGCCCGTCGCGCCGACCGCCTTAGCCCCGTAGCGCTGGACCAGGCGGGCGCTACGCGGCGACATCAGCAGCTGCCCCGCCGCGAACGGCACGGTCAGCAGCCCGGCGTCCAGCGGGGTGTAGCCCCGGACGTTCTGCAGGTAGAAGCTGGTGAAGAAGAAGACGCCGCCCATGCCGAAGAAGACCAGGCCGAGCGCCCCGATCGAGGCGGAGAGCCGCCGGTCGCGGAACAGCCGCACGTCAAGCGACGGGTGCTGAATCCGGGATTCGTACCAGGCGAAGGCCGCCAGGATCACCAGGCCGCCGACGATCGGGCCGAGCACCCCAAGGCTAAACCACGAGTCGCCGTCGCCGCCCTGGACGATCCCGTACACCAGCGACACCAGGCCCGCGATGGACAGCAGCACGCCCACGTAGTCGATCCCGCCGGCCTCGCGGTTGCGGGACTCCGGCACCAGGATCGCGGCGGCGAGGATGCCGACAGCGGTCACTGGCACGTTGATCAGGAAGACCGAACCCCACCAGAAATGGTCGAGCAGCAGACCGCCGAGCACCGGGCCGGTGGCGATGCCGATGCCGACCGCCATGGCCCACAAGCCGATCGCCCGGGGCCGTTCGGCGGGCTCGAAAACGTTGGAGATGATGGACAGCGTCTGCGGCATGACCGCGGCACCGCCCAGGCCCATCGCGGCCCGCGCGAAGATCAGCTGCTCAGGCGACCTTGAGTAGGCCGAGAGCAGCGACGCGATGCCGAACAGCGCGAGCCCGATGATGAGCATGCGCTTGCGGCCGATCTTGTCGCCGATGACGCCGAACGTGAAGAGCAGGCCAGCGAAGACCAGCGTGTAGGAGTTGATGGCCCATTCGAGCTGACTCTGACTCGCGCCGAGGCCCCCAGGAGGAGGCTCGGCGATAGTCTTCAGGGCCACGTTGAGGACCGTGTTGTCGATGACGATGGCGAGGAGCCCGACGATCAGCACGCTGAGGATGACCCAGCGGCGGCGGTAAATCGTCTGCGAATCCATGTGTCCCTTTCCGGATCACTTTCTGTGCTGGCCCCGGGGGACGCCCCGGACCCCGCGGAAGTTTGCCGGCGGAACCGGGAAGGTGCTGGCCTGGCGGCGTGTTGCCACGATCAGGACTCCCGGGTACCGCCTCTATCGATACGGAACGGTCTCGTATCGGAATCTATTTCCGGCATCCGGCGGCGACTTCTTGTGATCCAGGCCACATCACGCGTAAGACCGCGGCTCTCTGCGAGTCCTGCTGCGGTACTCCTTCAGATGAGGCCGAACGGGCTATGGCGCGTGCCCTGGCTCAGCGCTGCGCTATGCCGCTATGGCGCCACATCGGCCATCCGGAGCAGGCGCGTTTCCGGGTCGATGACCAGGGTCAGCGTAATCGTGGCGTGCTCGCCGGTCAGTTCGGCCGCGACGGAGGCGGTGCCGTCGCCCGCCTTGACGGCGCCGACGCGGCAACGGCCTACCCAGAGAGCGGCCATCCGCAGGCGCCGGGCCACCAGGCCGGTGTCCACGCCGTCGGCGACCGGGATGGACGGCGGCCAGTCGCGGTCGCCGTCGTTCAGCCAGTCGACCACGGCGTCCAGCGTGACCCGCAGCGCCGAGCCCGCGGCAGGCGGCACGGCCAGCGTGAGCGACTGCACCCGGGGCGGACGTTCCGGGTTGAGCTGGATCTGCACCTGGACCGTACCGCGCTCCCCCGCTAGCCACCAGCGGCACTGGGCAGGCGTGTCGAACTCAGGCTGCCGCCCGGGATCGTCACCGAAATCCCCGATGCGCTCGCGGACCAGCGCGATCCGCCGCTGCCGCTCTGCGAACGGGGCGTCCATCGCCACGTTGGGCGAGAACAGCCGCTGGGCCGCGGCGTCGTCCCAGGTCTGGAGCAGGTTGCTGACCGCCTCTCGGGCGGCCAGCGTCTCCGGCCAGGGACCCGGCGAGCCGAGCGCCACCCCGTTCCCGTGCGCGGCGGGCTCGCCGTGCCGCACGACAGCCTCGAGCAGCCGGGCGGCCAGCGGCGCCATCGCCGCGTAGGTGCTGTTGCCCAGCGCGATCACGCCGGTTCCCGTCGCCGGGTGCCAGGCCATGTTGCTGCCGAACCCCGGGTAACCGCCGCTGTGGCTGACGATCCGGCCCAGCGCGGGGTGCTCGTCGACGAACAACCCGAAGCCGTAGGTGGCCGGGGGCGACAACGCGCCGTCTCCGGGAATACTTGGTGCGATGGCCCAGCCGGTGAGGATCTGCGGCAGCTGCATCTCCCGCCGGCTGGCGCGCCGAACCGGGTGCGCATCGGCGGCCTCGCCGTCTCCGGGCGGGAACGCGGCGGCGAAACCGGCGACCCAGCGGGTGAGGTCGCGCACGCAGCTGAAGATGCCGCCCATCGGGGCGAACGCGCCTGCCGGGTCGAACGC
>JBAUAY010000493.1:0-3926 GCA_049676235.1 Streptosporangiaceae bacterium | reverse complement strand
GCTCGGTCCCCCCGGATCCAGCCGAACGCGACGCGGGCGGCCATGACCCAGCCGGGGGGCCAGCGCGACGTCGGGGCCCGCGGCCCGGACGTACCGCGCGATTCCCGCGGGCCGAGGAATTCTTCTGAGCCGCGGCGCCCGGGGGGGCTCGGACGGTGGGGCGCGCTGCAGGGCGGCCTTGGGGTCTGCATCATCGTCGCCAGTGCGGCTAGCGGCGCCACCGGCACCATGGTGGCCCGGAGCGCGCCTGGTCTCCTGCTCGGACTCTTCGTGGTGGCCGGCACGGTGGCCGCCGCGCTGGCCGTCCGGCCCAGGACCGGCTGGATGATCTTCCCCGTCCCGGTGCTCTCCTATCTGGTGGCCGCCCTGACATGCGGGGTCGTATTCGACAGATCCGTCGATTCGTCCAAAACGGCGCTGGCCGTCGCCGCGGCGCAGTGGATCGCCGACGGCTTCTTCGCGATGGCGCTCGCCACCGTGCTGGCCGTCGCGATCATCGCCGTCCGCTGGGTTCTCTGGCGCCGCGGCAGGCCGACCCCGGCGACGGGCCCCACTAGGGCGGGCCCCGGCAGGACCGGGCCCGGCAGGACCGGAACGGTCCAGCCTGGGACGGGACGCGATGGCGCACCGCGGCCGCCGCGGGCAGCCTGGGAGACCTCGGCGGAATCCGGATCCCCCGCGGGCTTCGCGGGTCCGGGTAACCCGCGGGAGGCCGGCCGGCCTGGGGGTCCTGGGGTCTGGGGCGATCCGGGCTCGCGTGGCACCGGCCCTCGTCCCGGATCCGGACCCTACAACTTCTCCAGCGGAGCGTAGCGGAGCACCAGGTGCTTGACGCCGTAGTCGCCGCCGAAGTCGATCTTCGCCTCGGCCTGATCGCCGTAGCCGTCGGTCGACACCACGGTGCCAAGCCCGAACTTGTCGTGATTCACCATGTCCCCTGGTGACAGCGCGGGCACCGGCCGGTTCCCGGGTGACCGGGTCCCCGGCCGCTGCGCCATCCGCTCCTGAGCAGGCCTGATCGACGACATCGCCGCCCGCTCGTTGCGGCGCCACTCGATGAGGCCGGACGGGATCTCGCCCAGGAACCTCGACTCCTTGTGGAAGGAAGGACGGCCCCACCAGTTCCTGGCCATGGCGCGGGTCAAGTACAGCCGCTGCTCCGCCCGGGTGATGCCGACGTAGGCCAGCCTGCGCTCCTCTTCCAGCTCCTTGGCGTTGGTCAGCGAGCGCTGGTGCGGGAACACCTCTTCTTCCATGCCGGTGAGGAACACCACGGGGAACTCCAGGCCCTTGGCCGTGTGCAGCGTCATCATGGTCACCAGGCCGCCGTGCTCTTCTCCCTCGGGGATCTCGTCCGCGTCGGCGACCAGGGACACCTGCTCGAGGAAATCCGCGAGTGTCCCCTCGGGGTGCGAGCCATCGAACTCGCGCGCCACCGACACCATCTCTTTCAGGTTCTCCACCCGGCTGGCGTCCTGCAGGTCAGAGGAGGACTCCAGCGACTCCTGGTAGCCGGTGCGGTCGAGCACCGCCTCGGCGAGCTCGGCCACCGGGCCGGACTCCGCGAGGTCGCGCAGTTCCCCGATGAGCGCGTTGAAACCCTCGATCGCATGGGCCGACCGCGCCGCGAGGCCCGGCACGTCGGCCGGGCGGGCCAGCGCCTGGGCGAACGTTATCCGCTCCCGCTGCGCGAAGGCGGCCACGTACTCCTCCGCCCGGTCGCCGATGCCGCGCTTCGGCACGTTCAGCACCCGCCGCAGCGAGACCTCGTCCGCCGGATTGGCGATCAGCCGAAGGTAGGCGAGCAGGTCACGGACCTCGCGCCGTTCGTAGAACCGCACCCCGCCCACCACCCGGTACGGCAGCCCGACCCGGATGAAGACTTCCTCAAAGACACGGGACTGCGCGTTGGTCCGGTAGAACACCGCCACCTGGCCGGGAGTGGCCTGGCCCGCGTCGGTGAGCCGGTCCACCTCCTCGGCCACGAACGCGGCCTCGTCGTGCTCGTTGTCGGCTACGTAGCCGACAATCGGCGGGCCCGCTCCCTGGTCCGACCACAGGTTCTTGGGCTTGCGCCCCTGGTTCTGCGAGACCACGGCGTTGGCGGCGGCCAGGATGTTCTGAGTGGAACGGTAGTTCTGCTCAAGCAGGATGACCTTCGCGTCCGGGTAGTCCTGCTCGAATTCCACGATGTTGCGGATGGTCGCGCCGCGAAAGGCGTAGATCGACTGATCCGCGTCGCCCACCACGCAAAGCTCCGACGGCGTGAGCGGTTCTCCGGGGCTGTCCACCTGCTCCGTTCGGCCGGAAAAGAGCGGAGCACCGCCCGATACGAGTTCTCTGATCAGGACGTACTGGGCATGGTTGGTGTCCTGGTACTCATCCACCAGCACGTGCCGGAACCGGCGGCGGTACTGCTCGGCCACCTCGGGCAGGGCCTGGAAGAGATTGACCGTGACCATGATCAGGTCGTCGAAGTCCATCGCGCCAGCCTCCAGCAGGCGGCGCTGGTACTCACCGTAGGCCTCGGCCAGGGCCTTGTCCCGCGCCGTCTCGGCGCGCGAGGCGAAGGCCTCGTAGTCGATCAGCTCGTTCTTCAGGTTCGACACCTGGGCGGCCATGGCCCGCGGCGGGAACTGCTTGGTATCGAGCTCGAGCTCCCGGCAGACCAGCGCCATCAGGCGCTGCGAATCGGCCTGATCGTAGATGGAGAACGACGAGGGGTAGCCGAACCGCTTGGCCTCCCGGCGCAGGATGCGCACGCAGGCCGAATGGAAGGTCATCACCCACATGGACCGGGCCCGCGGGCCGACCAGCGCGGCGACGCGGGAGGCCATCTCACCGGCCGCCTTGTTAGTAAAGGTGATGGCCAGGATCTCGTGCGGCGCCACGTCACGCGCGGCTAGCAGGTAAGCGATCCGGTGGGTGAGCACGCGGGTCTTCCCTGAACCCGCCCCGGCCACGATAAGCAGCGGGCCGCCCTCATGCACTACGGCAGCGCGCTGTTCCGGATTGAGTCCGTCAAGGAGTGCATCTATCGCGAGGGCGGCCACCTACATAGCGTAGGCGGTTGTACCGACAAAAACAGCGAACGCGATCCGCAGTGCCGCCGGTACCGGGAGTCATTCTTCGTCGCTACCTGCGATAACGCAAATGATTTCGACCTCGTGGTGATGCATCATCCTATTGGTGGATATATCGTTTTTTGACTCCGGATGATGCCTGTTCTGGGCTAACCTGGCCGTCTTGACCCTTAGTTGGATGCGCCGGGGAGCAGTTCGCATCCTCGCCTCTGAACAGTGGGGGTGCCATGGGATCGCGCGGTCGATCCATAAGGCTCCGAATATACTTTCTCGTGGCGATCCCGCTCATCGCCATGGTCGGGTTGCTTGCCTACGTGGCTGGCACCTCGGTTAATAACGCCATCAACCTGGACCGCGCGCCCGACCTGATCAACGCGACCTCGCTGCCGACGGCTGAATTCGTCAAGATGGTGCAGAACGAGCGCGCCGCCGCGGTGGTCTACCTGTTCCAGCCCACCGCGGCCAACCTGGCGGCGTACGACACGGCCGTCAAGGCGACCGAAGCCGACCAGCCGAAGTTCCTGGCGGCGATGAACTCGCCGGGTACCAAGAGCAGCGAGACTCCCGAAGAAGCCAAGGGCATCAGCACCCTCATCGCCGGGCTGAATCAGATGCCGGCGCTCCGCGGCGCCGTCGCGCACCGGGCCCTCAGCCCGCTGCAGGCGCTCGGGGCGTACAGCGGGGGCATCCAGAACGAACTCAAGCTGTTCCTGATCCAGACCGAGAGCGTGGTGGTCAACGATCAGCAGAGCCAGGCCGTCGGGCTGATCGCCACCGTTCAGGCCAGGGAGCAGCTCTCCCAGGAGGAAGCGCTGCTCGCCGGGATGCTGGCCGGGCAGAGGA
>JBAUAY010000492.1:0-3414 GCA_049676235.1 Streptosporangiaceae bacterium | reverse complement strand
GTTCTGCCCTACGCGTTCTTGCCGGACGGAGCCGCATCCTGCACGCCCGTCCCTCGCCATGGGGCGACCCGCTCCTGATCGAGCAGGTCTGGCCGGCGCAGATACTCGATCATCAGCCGAACCGATTCGGCTGCGTCCCGGGTCAGCTCATAGCACTGGGCTGCGGACCTGCAGCGATCCGGTCCGAGCTGCCGGGCCAGCGACACGATCTCGGCCGAGAGCCGACTGAGCTCCGGGCCATCCGCTGGGTCAACCGGCCACGGCTCCGTTCCGCCCGCCGCGCCAAGCTGAGCGAACTGGTCCCCGAGCCAGCTCCACGGATCAGCTGTCAGCTTCGCGTCCCATACCCGCGGGCAGGGCTCATGACCAAGGAACTGCGGATGATAGTGCGCGACCCCGAACGTCCCCGGCGCGTCGGTAAGACGATCAAACAGGTCGGCGCGCCACAACGGCCGGTCCACGGCCACCAGCTGCGCAGCCGACTCGCTACCTCGGCGCGGATGCGCCGCCAGCTCCCTCAGCTCGATCCGGACGCCGTGCTCCATGGAGGCATCAGCCAGGTCGATCTCGAACCAGTGCCGGACGATGACCGCGGTGCGCGACAGGGCGAGAATGTGCTGCACGGGCGCCTCCAGCAAGGCTCGGCGCCGCCACCTTGGCCGGCGCTCACATCGCGGGCCGGCGCTGATCCGGCGCTGGCCACTGCAATTGTCGCGCACCCGCCAGCCGTCATGCTGACCGGCCTTCTCAGCTGTCCGCGGCCGGGTCCCCTGGCCGGACGATGCCGGTCTCGTAGGCCAGGATCACGGCCTGGACCCGATCGTGCCGCGGGGCGTCCTTCAGCAGGAATCCGCTCGCGCCTGACCGCAGCGCCTCGTACACGTAGTCGTCGAAGTCGAAGGTGGTCAGCATGACCACCCGCGGCGGGCCGGCGCGGTCGCCGCCGGTGATCAGCCTGGTGGCCTCGAGACCGTCCATCCCCGGCATCCGGACGTCCATCAGGATCACGTCGGGGTGGTGCTCGGCCGCGGCCTGGACGGCCTGGGCCCCGTTGGCCGCCTCGGCCACCACGGTGATCCCGTCCGTCGCCTCGAGGATCACGCAGAATCCGGTCCGGACCAGTTCCTGGTCGTCGGCCACGATGACCCGGATGGGTGCGACGCCGGTCATGGCGTCGGCAACCGGGCCGTGACGGCGAAGCCGCCGGCCTCGCCAGGTCCGACGGTCAGGCTGCCCCCGCAGGACGCCACCCGTTCGGCGATGCCGGCCAGGCCGAATCCGCCCGATGCCGCCGGGCGCGCCCCCGCGCCGTCCGACGAGTCCGGCCGGTCTCTTCTGGCCGTGCGGCCGAGGGTTACGGCGACGGCCCCGTTCCCGGTATCGGTCACGGACACGGTGACGTAGCCCGGCTCATAGCTGACGGTCACCGCGACCTCGCCCGCGCCGGAATGCTTGACCGTATTGGTCAGCGCCTCCTGCACGATCCGGTACGCGGTCAGGTCCACGCCCGGCGGCAGCTTGCTGGGGCTGCCCTCGACGCGCAGGTTCACGGCGATCCCGGCCTGGCGCACCTGTCCGATCACCTCCTCGAGCTCGCTGATCGACGGGGCTGGTGCCGTGGCCGCCCGGGCATTGACATCGGCCGGGCCGCGCAGCACGCCGAGGAGGCGGCGCAGCTCGGTCAGCGCCTCCCGGGCCGTCTGGCCGATGATTTCCACGGCCTTGCCTGCCTCGGCGGGCCGACCGGGCAGCAGCGCGGCCGCGGCTTCGGACTGGACCGCCATGAGGCTGACGTGATGCGCCACCACGTCGTGCAGTTCCCGGGCGATCCTGGTCCGCTCCTCGGCGGCGACCAGCGCGACCTGGCGTTCGCGTTCGGCCTCGGCCTGCTCGGCCCGGGTCTCGACTGCCTGCAAGTAGGCGCGGCGGGTGTGGCTGAGGACGCCCAGCGTGCCCGCCACCGCGAACTGTAGCGCCGCGATGAAGAAGTCGTAGGGCTCGGTGTGGCCGGGCGTCGTCTGCCCCTCGAAGATGCCGGCGATCAGCAAGACGCTCATCACCACCCGGACCCTGGTCGAGCACCGGTCCATTACGGTGTAGTAGGCAATCGCGGGGCCGAGCGGTAGGGGCGCGAAGCCGATGCCGAGCTGGTCATAAAGCGACCGGGGAATGCCGACGGCGAAGAACACGGCGACCGGCCAGCGGCGCCGCCAGGTCAGCGGCAGCGCCTGGAGCACGACCAGCAGGAACGCGACGTAGGGCAGCTTCAGCTGCCTCGTCTCCGGGATCAGCGAGGCGACGTTGTAGACGGCCAGCGCCAGCGCGAGCGCCAGGTCCTGCGTGCGCGGCGGCAGTCCGATGGCCCACGCGGCAAGCCTCTTCACCTGCTGATAGTAAGGTCCGCCGCGATGCGCGGGCCATCCGTCGCACGGGTGAACCGCCGACCCCTCCTTAAGGAGGAACGGGGCGCCCGGAAACGCCTCTGGATGCCCGCCCGGGATGGGCGCGCAAACGGGCCCTGCGGCCGATGCGGATACCCATGCTGGCGGACGACCATGGCGACCATGAACTTGCTCAGTAAGAACCCGGCCGAAGCGGGCCGGGACACCGCCGGTCCGGCCGGCGGCGTTGCTGCCTTCGACCGGCGCGTGATCGTGGTCGGCGCGGTCGTTTTCGCCGTCCTGCTGGCGGTCTCGACGCGGTACGGGTTTCACCGCGACGAGCTGTACTTCATGGAATGCGCCCGTCATCTGCAGGCCAGCTACGTCGACCAGCCGGTGCTGACGCCGCTGCTGGCGTGGGTTTCCCTGAAGCTGTTCGGCGTGTCGCTGCTCGGGCTCCGGATGTGGCCGGCCCTGGCGGCCTGGGCGACGGTCGTGCTGGCCGGACTGACCGCACGGGAGTTCGGCGGCGGCCGCCGGGCGCAACTGCTGGCCGCGGTCGCCACCGCGACTATGCCCGTCGTGCTGGGTGGCGATCACCTGTTCGGTCCGACGGCTTTCGACATACTGGCCTGGGCGGCCCTGGCGCTGGTGGTGGCCAAGATCGGGCGGACCGGCGACGTGCGCTGGTGGCCGGTCGGCGGCCTGGTTCTCGGCCTGGGGCTGGCCAACAAGCACAGCGTGGGCTTGTTCGCCGTCGCGCTGGTCATCGGCGCCCTGCTGTCCGGCGGCCGGCGGCTGGTCCTGAACCGCTGGTTCGCGGCGGGCGTCGTCATCGCGGCCGCGTTCACCATTCCCGACGTCTGGTGGCAGGCGCAGCACCAGTGGGCCACGATCGCCATGTCGCGCGCGCTCGCGGACGAGAACGGGGGCCTGGCCAACATCGCCGGCTGGGTGATCGGGCAGCTGCTCATGAGCGCCCTGGCCCTGGTGGTGGTCTGGGTGGCCGGGCTGCGCTTCCTGTGGCGGTCCG
>JBAUAY010000491.1:0-7650 GCA_049676235.1 Streptosporangiaceae bacterium | reverse complement strand
GGCGTACGCGGCGCCGTGCCGCAGCGCCGCGTTGAGGCCGTCGCGCGGCTGGTCGGGCACCACCAGCGCGCCAAGACCCCTCAGCGTCCCGCCCGCGACCTGGTCATCTGTGATAACAATCACGCGGGCGGCGGCGTCACACCCCAGCACCGCCGTCACCGTGTCGCAGGCCAGGGCGAGGGCAAGCTCGCCCCGGCGCGGCCCGGCGAGCCCGGCGAGCCGGGACTTGGCCTGGGCCAGCACCTTGACGGGCATCACCACTGACCAGGTGGTCAGGGCATTATCGGTCATGTACTAGATCCTGCCTCGACACCGGACCAGAAGAACCAGGAGACTGACGGCATGAGCACCCGCAACAGTGCTGGCCCGGGGGGACAACCCCCCCAGACCCCCCCGCCAGGGCATGGCCCGGAGGGACAACCCCCCCAGACCCGCCCGCCAGGGCATGGCCCGGAGGGACAACTCCCCCAGACCCCCCGGCGAGGGCAGGACCAGCCTACGTCCGGCTACAGCTACTCCAGGGGCTGGCGGCGGTTCTCGGTGATCATCCTGCGGCCCGGGCTGCGGCTGCTGATGAAGTACAAGTGGCAGGGAAAGGAGAACTTCCCGCGGACCGGCGGCGTCATCCTGGCCCCGAACCACATGTCCTACGCCGACTGGCCCACCATCGCCCTGTTCTGCGACTCCTACGGGCGCCGGTACCCGGTGTTCATGATCAAGTCGGCGGTCTTCGAGGTCAAGGTGCTCGGGCCGCTCATGCGCAAACTCGGCCAGCTGCCCGTGTACCGGGGTCGTGGCGACGCCGGCCTAGTGCTGAAGCAGGCCGAGCAGGCGCTGCGGGCCGGCGCCTGCGTGATCGTCTACCCGGAGGGGACCGCGACCCGCGACCCGGACCTGTGGCCGATGGTGGGCAAGACGGGCGCGGCGCGGCTGGCGCTGACCACCGGGGCGCCGGTGATCCCGATCGCCCACTGGGGCGCGCAGGAGGTCCTCCCCTACGGCACCACCAAGCCCCACCTGTTCCCGCGCAAGACCGTGCGGATGGTGGCCGGGCCGCCGGTGGACCTGTCCGCCTACGCCGGCCAGCGGCTCGGCGCGAGCACGCTGCGCGCCGCCACCGCCGACATCATGGCGGACATCACCGCCTTGCTGGCCACGATCAGGCAGCAGGCGCCCCCCGCCGTGCCCTACGATCTCGCCGTACCCGGCGGCCGTCTTTCTTCGGGCCGAACGGACGATGGTGCTCCTTCCGGCGCCGCCGCGAGCCAAGGCGAGGCGGCGCAGGAGGCCGACCCGAAGACCTCCGGCCAGGCATGAAGGCCGCGGTGATGGGGGC
Organism: Streptosporangiaceae bacterium; assembly: GCA_049676235.1. Lineage (GTDB taxonomy): Bacteria > Actinomycetota > Actinomycetes > Streptosporangiales > Streptosporangiaceae > Palsa-504. The sequence continues at coordinate 6,314 of JBAUAY010000491.1, read as the reverse complement.
CGGGTCCTGGGGCACCACGTTCGCCCAGGTGCTCTGCGACGCCGGGACCCGCACCGTGCTGTTCAGCCGTAAGCCGCAGCTGGCCAAGGCGCTGGCCGGGCTGCACGAGAACCCGGACTACCTGCCGGGGATCGTGCTGCCCCCGGTGCTCGACGCGACGTCGGATCCGGCCGAGGCGCTGGCCGACGCGGACTTGGTCGCCTTCGCCGTGCCCGCGCAGTCGCTGCGGGCGAACCTGACGGCCTGGGCGCCGCTGATCCCGCCCGGGGCGCTGCTGGTCAGCCTGATCAAGGGCATGGAGCTCGGCACGTCCCGGCGGATGAGCGAAGTCATCATCGAGGTGCTCGGCGCGGAAGCCGGGCGGGTCGCCGTGGTCTCCGGGCCGAACCTGGCGGGCGAGATCGTCAGGCGCCAGTTCGCCGCCACCGTGGTGGCCTGCGCCGACACCGGCGGCGCGCTGGCCCTGCAGGGCGCGTGCCACACGCCGTATTTCCGCCCGTACACGAACGCCGACGTGACCGGCTGCGAACTCGGCGGCACGGTGAAGAACGTCATCGCGATCGCGGTGGGCATCGCGGTCGCGATGGGTCTCGGCGAGAACACCCGGGCCACGCTGATCACCCGCGGGCTGGCCGAGATCGCTCGGCTCGGCTCGGCGCTCGGCGCGCAGCCGCAGACGTTCGCCGGCCTGGCCGGGATGGGCGACCTGGTGGCCACCTGCAGTTCGTCGCTGTCACGTAACCGGACGTTCGGGGAGTACCTGGGGCGCGGCATGTCGGTGGCCGAGGCCACCGCGGCGATGAACCAGATCGCCGAGGGCGTAGCATCGTGCGGACCGGTGCTGGAGCTGGCCCGGTCACACCAGGTCGAGATGCCGATCACCGAGGTCGCCGAGGCCGTCATGCGCGACGGACTGCCCGTCGCCGAGGCCGCGTCGATGCTAGCGTCACGTTCAGCCAAGCCCGAGTGGTACGGCCCCTGACCGGGGGTACGGGGGCGGGTAGCCCCCGTGACCGGGGGGTCTGGGGGGTCGTCCCCCGAGGCAACAGAGGATGATTTCGTGGAAATAGTGCGCAAGCAGACCGGCGAGAACACCCGCGCGGTGCACCTACCGGCCCCGCCGACGCCTTCTCAGCAGCCGCTCGGCACGCCGGTGTTCCGGACCGCGGCGTTCTCGTTCGGCACGGCCGAGGAGTACCGGGCCGTGCTGAACGACGAGATGCCCGGCTACACCTACAGCCGGATCGACAACCCCACCGTGGACGCGTTCGCTCGCGCGGTCGCGGCGCTGGAGGGGGTGAACCTGCCGCGCTGGCCCGCGGCGCAGGCGTTCGCCTCGGGGATGGCCGCGATCAGCGGGGTGTTCTGGACCTTCGCTCGGATGGGCGCGCACGTGGTGGCGTCATCCGCCGTCTACGGAGGGACCTACGGGTTCCTGCGCAACGTCGCCTCCCGGTTCGGGGTGGAGACGGATTTCGTCGACATCACCGACCTGGACCAGGTCCAGGCGGCCATCCGGCCGGCCACCAGGATCGTGTACGCGGAGACGATCGCGAACCCGACCACGGCCGTCGCCGACCTGCGCAAGCTGTCCGAGATCGCCCGCGACGCCGGGGCGCTGCTCGTCGTCGACTCGACCCTGGCCCCGCCGGTGATCTGCCGGCCGCTCGAGCACGGCGCCGACCTGGTCGTGCACTCGGCGACCAAGTACATCGGCGGCCACTCCGACGTCACCGGCGGCGTGGTCACCGGGCGCATCGAGCTGATCAGCAACATCCGCAGCGTCCGGGTGGACACCGGCGGCTCCCTGGCGCCCGACGAGGCGTTCCTGCTCCGCCGCGGCCTGGAGACCCTGCCGCTGCGGGTCAGGCGGGCCTGCTCGACGGCGTCGGTGTTCGCCGCCGCGCTGTCCCGGCACCCGGCCGTGCTGCGCATCGACTACCCCGGGCTGCCCGAGCACGCCGGGCACCAGGTGGCCAGGCGGATGTTCGACGCGGGCCCGGAAGGCGTGCGGTTCGGCGCGATCGTGACCGTGACGCCGCACGGTGGGCGCGAGGCTGGCATGGCGTTCGCCGACAAGCTGCGGCTCGCTCAGAACGCGACGTCTCTCGGCGGGACGCACACGGTGGTCAGCCATGTCGCCTCCACCACGCACCGGCAGCTCGATGACCGGGCGCTGGCGGCCGGGGGCATCGACCCGGGCGCGGTACGCTTCTCCATCGGCCTGGAGGACGCGGAAGATCTTATTTCTGACGCCTACGTGGCGCTGGAATCGCTCAGCAGGCCGTAGCCGGGCATTTGTTTCGACAGGAGGACGCGTGCAGGGGCAGCGCAAGATCCGGGTCGCCGTGGTATTCGGCGGCCGCAGCAGCGAGCACGCCGTGTCCTGCGCGAGCGCGGGGCTGATCTTGTCGGCCATCGACCCGGACCGGTACGAGGTGCTGCCCATCGGCATCGCCACCGACGGGCGGTGGGTGCTGACCTCGGGCGACCCGGCCCGGCTGGCGCTTTCGGCCGGGGCGGTGCCCTCGGTCGAGTCGGTGGCCGTTAGCGGGGCGGAGATCACGCCGCGGACCGGCCCGGGCGGTGTCCTGCAGGTGGCGAGCCCTGGTTCGGTACCGCGGGATCTCGGCGAGGTGGATGTGGTGCTGCCGCTGCTGCACGGCGCCTACGGCGAGGACGGCACCCTGCAGGGCCTGCTCGAGATGACTGGCACGAGGTACGCGGGCGCGGGCGTCTTCGCCAGCGCGGCCGGCCTGGACAAGGAGTACATGAAGCTGCTCATGTCCGCGCGCGGCCTGCCGGTCGGCCGGTACGTGGTGGTGCGCGACCGTGACTGGCGCCTTGGTGAGCTCGGCGAGCGCAAGCGCGTGCTTGACGAGATCGCCGAGCTCGGCTGGCCGGTGTTCGTCAAGCCGGCCCGCGGCGGCTCGAGCATCGGGATCTCCAGGGTGACCGGCCTGGACGAGCTCGAAGGGGCGATCGAGGCCGCCCGCGGGCACGACCCCAAGGTGCTGGTCGAGGCCGCCGTAGACGGGATCGAGGTCGAATGCGCGGTGCTCGAGGGCATCGACGGCGGGCCGCCCGAGGCGAGCGTGCCCGGCCAGGTCGTGGTGGACCCGGATTCGTCGTTCTACGACTTCGAGGCGAAGTACATGGCGTCGGCGACCACGATGCGGATCCCGGCGCCGGTGCCGGCTGACGCTGCGGCGGAGATCAGGCGGCTGGCCTGCGCGGCCTTCGACGCGATCTCCTGCGAGGGCCTGGCCCGGGTCGATTTCTTCTACACCGCGGCCGGGACGATCCTGGTCAACGAGATCAACACGATGCCGGGGATGACCCCCGCCTCGGGGTTCCCGATGATGTGGGCCGCCTCCGGCCTGCCGCTCCCGCAGCTCGTCGACCGGATCATCCAGACCGCGCTTCGCAAGCGTCCCGGCCTGCGGTTAGTTCTGTCCTGGCGGACATGATCGTGCCTAGCGGACATGATCGTGGCCCGGTTTCGGCCGGACCACGATCATGAAACGACCGTCTCGCTCGCTATTTCTTGGGCTTGTCGCCGTTGACAAGCGCCTTGAAGTCCGCGCCGGGACGGAACTTGGGCACCGAGGACTTCGGCACCTCGATGGTCGCGCCGGTGGCCGGGTTGCGGGCCGTGCGCGCCGGGCGGTCGCTCTTCTCGAAGACGCCGAAGCCGGTAATGGCCACCTTGTCCCCGCTCGCGACGGCGGACTGGATGGCCTCGAGCACCGCGTTCACGGCTTCGGTGGCGGATTTCTTGTCACCCAGCCGTTCCGAGATCGCGTCGATCAGATCACGCTTGTTCATGGTTCACTCCTGCGCTTCCCCCACAGGTCGCGTGGGCTCCGCTACGAGATCGCGACCTCTGACCTGCCCGAAAGTAGGCGATCCAACGCCGTTGCACAATGACCATGGCCAGATTGGCCGGCGTGTCGGCGAATATCACACGCCAAGCATCCAGCAGATATACGCAAAGTATCCGACAATGCCCGTTATATGCCGTTTTGCGCGTGCGTCCCGCTTGCGGACGCCCGCAGGCTCCCGCCGCCCGAAGGCTCCCCGGCCGCCCGCAGGCTCCCGCCGCCCGCAGGGCTCCCCGGGGCGCTCGCAGGCCCGCGTGGCCGGCACGATGTTCCATCGAGCCGGTAATAGCCGGCACGATGGAACATCGAGCCGGCTAGATACCGGGAGCCACGCGGGCGGGCGGGTCAGGCGGTGACGGGGAGGTAGGCGGGGCGGTTGTGCTCGAAGGCGGTGATGTCGTCGACGTGGCGCAGCGTCAGGCCGATGTCGTCGAGGCCCTCCATCAGCCGCCAGCGGGTGTAGTCGTCGATCTCGAAGGACGCCTTGATCCCCGCGGCTTCGGCCAGCACGACGCGGTTGTCCAGATCCACGACGACCTCGGTGCCCGGGTCGGCCTCGACGGCGTCCTGCAGGGCGGTCACGGTGGCCTCGGGCAGCGCGACCGGCAGCAGGCCGGCCTTGGTCGCGTTCGTGCGGAAGATGTCGCCGAACCTGGGCGCGATCACGGCCCGGAAGCCGTAGTCGGTGAGCGCCCAGACGGCGTGCTCGCGTGACGAGCCGGTGCCGAAGTCGGTGCCCGCGACCAGGATCGTCGCGCCGTCGTACTGCGGCTGGTTGAGTACGAAGGACGGGTCCTCGCGCCAGGCGGCGAATAGGCCCTCGCCGAACCCGGCCCGGCTCACCCGCTTGAGGTACTCGGCCGGGATGATCTGGTCGGTGTCCACGTTGTTGCGGCGCAGCGGCGCCGCGCGGCCGACGTGCGTGACGAACGGTTCCATCTTTCAGGCTCCTTTACAGGTCGGCCGGTGCGGCCAGGTGGCCGGTCACGGCGGTGGCGGCGGCGACCTCGGGCGAGACCAGGTGCGTGCGCCCGCCCTTGCCCTGGCGGCCCTCGAAGTTCCGGTTGGAGGTGGACGCGCTGCGCTCGCCCGCGCTCAGCTTGTCCGGGTTCATGCCCAGGCACATCGAGCAGCCCGCCGAGCGCCACTGCGCGCCGGCCGCGGTGAAGACCGCGTCCAGCCCTTCTCGTTCGGCCTGGGCCCGCACCGCCATCGACCCGGGCACGACGAGCATCCGGACCGACGGGGCGATCCGCCGTTCCCGCAGCACCGAGGCGGCGGCCCGCAGGTCCTCGATCCGGCCGTTGGTGCAGGAGCCGACGAAGACGGTGTCTACGGTGATGTCGCGCAGCGCGGTGCCGGGCTTAAGGTCCATGTAGGTCAGCGCGCGCTCAGCGGCGGCGCGGGCACCCGGGTCGACGAACGAGTCCGGGTCCGGCACGGACGACGCGAGCGGCAGCGCCTGCCCCGGGTTGGTGCCCCAGGTCACGTACGGCGTCAGCGTCCCGGCGTCGAGGACGACCTCGTTGTCGAACGTCGCGTCCTCGTCGCTCGGCAGCGTGCGCCAGTAGTCCAGCGCGGCCTCCCATGCCGCTCCCGACGGCGCGTGCGGCCGGCCCTGCAGGTAGGAGAACGTCACGTCGTCCGGGGCCACCAGGCCGGCCCGGGCCCCGGCCTCGATGGACATGTTGCAGACGGTCAGCCGCCCCGCCATGGACAGCGCGCGGATCGCCGGGCCGCGGTACTCAAGCACGTAGCCCTGCCCGCCGCCGGTGCCGATCTTCGCAATGATGGCCAGGATCAGGTCCTTGGCGCTCACGCCGTCGGGCAGCGCGCCGTTCACCGTGATCGCCATCGTCTTGGGCCGCTGCTGCGGCAGCGTCTGGGTGGCCAGCACGTGCTCGACCTCGCTGGTGCCGATGCCGAAGGCCAGCGCGCCGAGCGCGCCGTGGGTGGAGGTATGCGAGTCGCCGCACACGATCGTCAGGCCCGGTTGGGTCAGCCCGAGCTGCGGGCCGATGACGTGCACGATGCCCTGGTCGGCGTCGCCCATCGGATGCAGCCGGACGCCGAACTCCGCGCAGTTCTTCCGCAGCGTCTCGACCTGGGTGCGGGACACCGGATCGGTGAACGGGCTGTCGGGACCGTAGAGGGGGGTTGGGGTGGGGGGTGCGGACCCGTCTGGGCCGGTGATCCCGGTGGTCGGCACGTTGTGGTCTTCTGTGGCGATGGTCAGGTCGGGACGCCGCACCTTGCGGCTGGCCGCCCGCAGCCCGTCGAACGCCTGCGGGCTGGTCACCTCGTGCAGCAGGTGAAGGTCGATATAGAGCAGGTCGGGCTCGCCCTCCGCGCTGCGCACCACGTGGGCGTCCCAGATTTTCTCGGCGAGCGTACGGCCCATCACGCTCTCTCCCTTCGGTTTGCGTCTCG
>JBAUAY010000490.1:0-1700 GCA_049676235.1 Streptosporangiaceae bacterium | reverse complement strand
GATCTGGCCGACCTCGCGGCCGCGGCGGCCGACAGCCTGGCCCGCAGGTTCGAGGCGGCCGGCATCACGCTGGACCGGCGGCTGGCCGCGAGCCCGGTCCTGGCCGACCCGCACTGGCTACATCAGGTGATCACGAACCTGCTCACCAACGCGCTGAAGTTCACCCCGGCCGGCGGCCACGTCACCATCGCCACCAGGCGGTCAGGCGCGGAGGCCGTGCTGCAGGTCACCGACACCGGCTCCGGCATCCCCGCCGACGACCTGCCCCGCATCTTCGACCGGTTCTGGCGCGGCCAGCAGGCGGCGCAGGTCTCCGGCAGTGGCATCGGCCTAGCGGTCGCCGCCGAGCTGGCCCAGGCGCACGGAGGTCGGCTGACCGCCCGCAGCGAGTCGGAGGGTCCGGGTCGCGGCACCGAGATAACGCTCACCCTGCCCGGCGCGTAGTCCCGGTAGATCCTCCACATCGTCACCATCGCCGCGTCCGCCACCGGATCCGCCGCCTCCGGCAGCACGGCGTCGGCCACGCCGGGCCCCGCCGTCGCGGGTAACTCCGCGGGCACCGCCAGCTACGTGGACGTGGTCCGCCAGGTGCTGCCCTCGGTCGTGCTGATCCGGACGCCCGACGGGCTCGGCTCGGGAGTGGTGCTTGACCGGTCGGGGAACATCGTCACGAACGCCCACGTCGCGGGGAGCGCCACGAAGTTCGGCGTCCAGGTAGCCGGCGACACCGCCCCGCGCACGGCGCAGCTTATCGGCACGTACCCGCCCGACGATCTCGCGGTAATCCGCGCCGACGATCCCTCCGGGCTGCAGCCGGCCACGTTCGGCGACTCGGACCGGGTGCAGGCCGGCGACGTGGTGCTGGCCATCGGCAACCCGCTCGGCCTGTCCGGCAGCGTTACCGAGGGAATCATCTCCGCGACTGATCGCGCGGTCACCGAGCCGGCCACGGCGGGCCCTGCCGGCCAGAGCGCGGCCGCCGCCACGCTACCCGGCGCGATCCAGACCAGCGCACCTATCAACCCGGGCAACAGCGGCGGCGCGCTGGTCAGTACCTCAGGACAGGTGATCGGCATCCCGACGCTGGCCGCGGCCAGCCCGCAGGGCGGCGCCCAGGCTCAGGGCATCGGCTTCGCTATCCCGTCCAACCTGGCCCGCGACATCGCCACGCAGATCATCGACTCGGGCCATGTCACCAACTCGCACCGCGCGGCCCTGGGCGCCGAAGTCGCGACCGTCCTCAGCGCGGACGGCGCGTCGGCCCGGGGGGTCGGCGTGGTCACGATCACCGGCGGAGGTCCGGCCGACCGAGCCGGCCTGCGGACCGGCGACGTGATCAAGTCGGTGGGGTCGGCCAGCACCCCGGACACGACGGCGCTATCTGCGGCCCTGGCGGGGGCCCGGCCCGGAGACAAGGTCCGCCTGACGATTAGCCGCGGAGCCCAGGACCAGACCGTCCAGGTGACGCTCGGCGAACTGCCAGGGGGCTGACCGACGGCGGCTTCGCCCGTGCCGTACCCGTCGTGGTGCAGCAGGGCAGGCGGATCAGCCGATCTCCGACTCCTCGGCCGGGTAAGAACCGCCGCCTTTGCCGGGGGCCCGGCCGAGCGCGGCGAGGAAGTCCGCCGCCCAGCGGGCCACGTCGTGTTCGCGGACCCGCCGTCGCATGGCGCGCATCCGGCGCCTGGCCTCCTGCGGCG
>JBAUAY010000489.1:0-2723 GCA_049676235.1 Streptosporangiaceae bacterium | reverse complement strand
GTCACCGGGAACAGCCGGGTATGCCTGGATTTGACCGTTGCCCGTCTCGGTTGCCTGGAGGCGAGTGGTCGCGCACACACCGAGGGATCGCTCCGTCTTGGCGCGATCCCCGGCTCCGCCGGTTCGCCCGACGGCCATGGGCGGCGTCTGATCGGGAAGCCAATGCGGCGGTGTTTCGGTGGTGGAGTATTTCGTCTTGCTACTGTAAGACGAAGCGTCTTACAGTAGCGGTATGGCCGACACGATCACCATCCGTACTGACGATGAGACCGAGCACGCACTGGACGTGCTGACCCACGATGGCAGCTCAAGGTCTGCCGCGATCCGGCAAGCCGTGCTGGAGGCGGCTCGCCGCCGTGAACGCGCCGCCGAGATGCGCCGGGCGGTCCTGCGGATGAACCTGGGCCAGCCCGATGACGTCAACGTCGCGGCGGAGCTCGCCCGCGACCGCGCCGCCGAGCGCTGATGATCTACCTCGACTCCGCGGCGGTGGTCAAGCTTGTCCACGCCGAGCCCGAATCGCCGGCGCTGCGCCGCTGGCTGGAGAAGCGGGCGGAGACCGGGTGGATCAGCTCAGTACTGACAGAGATTGAATCATTCCGGGCGCTGGCCCGGTACGCGCCAGAGGCGGTCTCCCGCCTGCCCGCCGTGCTGGACCAGATCGACCTGATGGACCTGGATCAGCGCATCCGGTTCCTGGCCCAGACCGTCCAGCCGGCCACAGTGCGGAGCCTGGATGCCATTCACCTCGGCACAGCCTTGCAATCCCGTCCCGGGCTAACCTCCTTCGTGACCTATGACAAGCGTCTCCTGGACGCGGCCCGGGCAGCTGGCCTCCCGGTCGACTCGCCCGCCTGACTGCGGCCGCAGGCACCGCGACCGGGCGGCCAGCTCGGCGTTGAACGGGCCGTCTCCCCCAAAGCGACAGGCCCGACGATCACATCGGCTAGGCGATGACCGGTGACCGGCAAGGAAGACCTGCACGAGGACCGCCGGCTCTGGCCGCACATCCAGGGCTGGGCCGCCGAACTCGGCCTGACCGGACCCGAAGAGGAGCGCCGCCTCCCAGCCGCCCGGCGGCACCAGCCGCCAGAATGAACAAGCCGACGGCCAGCCAGACCGGGAGGCCGCGGACTGCTGGCCCGCGGACCAGCTTTGCTGACGGACCAGATCCTCGGACTTTATGGCCTCGTCGACGATTACGTGCCAGTTCCATGTGTTCCGGTCCTGTTTATCGCGGTCGCCTCTCGCGTTCTTCAAGGGCAGGCTGCGGTGGTCTTGATGAAGGGGCCTGGTGGTCAAGGCCAGCAATATCCTCCGCGTCACTGTGGGCGCTCGCGGCGTGATCGGCCGGCGTCCCCAGTTCCTGAGGCTGGCCGTCTGGCAGGCCTGCCTCGTCAGGGACGACCGCGATGACGATGGCCATGAGCAAGGAGATGGCCAGCAGTTCCCGGAACGGGCCTTCGGACTGGTAGGCGACGAAGAACTCGGTGCCGGCGATGAAGCCGAGCCAGACCATGATGTTCCAGCCGAGGGCGATCCACGCGTCACGGACGCCGGTGCCGTGGCCGTGGAAATTCCGCAGCGCCTTCCAGAACAGCAATGCTCCGGCCGCCTCAACCAGGGACGCGGCCAGGACAGCGGCTTTGTCGAACCAGGTCGGCCAGGAGTAGACCTTGGTTATCGAGGCGATGTAGCTGACATTGCCCGAATTCAGGAACGACCAGTGGTATCCGCCCACCGAGACGATGAAGTTCACGACGTTGGTGACCGCGACGAACGTGAAGTACACCGCGCCGATTCCGAGCACGAGCTGCTTGATCCGCAGGCCCGGCGGAGACAGCACGCGATAGCGAGCGTGGGACTTGGGCTTCACCGAAGAAGCCGCAGCGGGCATTTCAGGCCTCATTTGCGTCACCATCCTTCGGACGGGTGCGCCAGCGGAGCGAGCCATGGCGGGGTATCTATGACTCTCGCATGTCGTCGTGGCGGGCATATAGACGCAATCGGGGAGGGCATGGATCGCCCCGGGGCGGGTAAGTCACGGCTGGCCAGCCGCGCTTGGCCGGGCCGGGCCGAGACGCGGCGTAGGCATCAGCACCATGCCAGGATGACGTACACGGCTCCGCGGAGTTGATGACCGCGCGCCCGGGCGGGCGCAGCTCAGCCTGCGGCGTCCCCGCCGCTCGGCGGTGACGTGTCACCCGGGGCAGACTTGGCGTCGGCTTCGATGTCGGCGGTGTCGGCCTTCAACTGGCGGGCTTCCACCTTCTTGGCCTTCTTCATCGCCCGCTCGACCTTCGCGCCCATGTCGGACACTGCTACCACCACCAGGCCGGCTTGCCCGGCGTCCAGGTGCTCGCCGAGTTCCTTCAGGTCCCGGCGGCTCATGCCGGCTGCGGCGTGACCGGCCACCGCGCCGAGGACCGCGCCGCCGCCCGTGGCCACGGCAAGCAGGCCACCGCCGATCGCGGCGAACGGGAACAGCGCCACGACCAGGCCGGTAGCCAGGCCCACGCCTCCGCCGAGCACACCGCCGACCCGGGTCGGCGTCTCGTGCTTCCTGGTGATCTTGACCTTCCCGTCGGCCCGCCGTTCGACCACCGCAGCGTCATAGGCGTCGATCAGGCCTTCCTTGGTGTGCAGATCCTTAACCAGCTCGTAGTCGGCGTCAGCATCGCTGACGGAGTCATACACCCCGACATAGGCCATGAACGTGTCGA
>JBAUAY010000488.1:0-2952 GCA_049676235.1 Streptosporangiaceae bacterium | reverse complement strand
TCGCCGGCGAGCCGCCGGCGCTGCTGGACCTGCCGCAAAGCCGCGACTACGTCCTCGTGATGTTCGCCGCCGCCGGCGTGGAGCCGGACATCGGCTACCGCAGCAGCGTGGAGACGCTGCGGGCGCTCGTGGGCCGCGAGCTGGCCTACACGCTGCTGAACCTGCAGCCGGCTGTGGCAACCTCCCTAGACGGCCACCCGGTCGTGTCCCTGGCCCGGGAGGCGGCACGCCGCTGCAAGTCGTACTGGTCACCGCCGCCAGCAGCCGCCGCGCCGCGGCGGTCGCCGCGCTAAGCACTGAGGTGCTGCGCCGCCACGGCGCCCTTGCCGGCCAGGCCAACATCGGCTTAACCGATGCTTCAGCTCAAATAAATCGGTTGGACAAGGGTCTGCGGGATCCTCATGCTGGTGTCGATCAAGCAGACCCGCTCCGGACGCCACGGCTCGGGCGGCCTGCACCGGCGCGGCCGGCACCGTGGCGCGAGCCCCTGCCGATCACCGGGCCGCCGCCGACCCGCGTTCAGCGACTCACGGACAGGTGACAACGCCATGACCCCCGACCACGCTTCGGCCCCGGCCGCAGACCGTCCCGACTTCGTCGTCGAGACGCACAGCATAGATTTCATTCCTGACAGCGCCCGGCACGGCAGCCCGCGGGGGCTGTTCCCTATGTGGTTCGGGGCGAACTGCATGGTCGTCACGATCTCGACCGGCAGCCTGGCCGTCGTGACCGGCTTCAGCCTGTTCTGGGCCGGGGTCGCGCTGCTCATCGGCCTGCTGATCGGCGGGGTGTTCATGGCCTACCACTCGGCGCAGGGCCCGCAGCTCGGGCTGCCGCAGATGATCCAGAGCCGCGCCCAGTTCGGTTTCTTCGGGGCGAACCTGCCGCTGCTGATCGTCGTGCTGATGTACCTGGGCTTCTTCGCCTCCGGCGGGGTGCTCGGCGGTGAGGCGCTCGCGAGCTTGCTGCATGCGCCGGTCTGGGCCGGCATCGTGGCGGTGTCGGCCGCGAACGCGGTGCTCGTGCTGCTCGGCTACCGGGTGATCCACTACTACGAGCGGGTGCTGACCGTGCTGTGCGTGGGCATCTTCGTCGCGTTCAGCATCGCGCTGCTGACCTCCGCGCCGCCCGCCCAGGCCACTGTGGGCGCCGGGCATCCCGGCTTCCGCACCGCCCCGTTCATGCTGACCGTCGCGCTCGCCGCGATCTACCTGATCAGCTACGCCCCCTATGTGGCGGACTACTCCCGCTACCTGCCGGCCCGTACCCGGATCGCGCCGACGTTCTGGTACACCTACGCCGGGGTGGTGATCGCGGGCATCTGGATGATGCTGCTCGGCGCGGTGCTGCAGCAGCGCTACCCAGACCTCGGTGTCGTGGCGCAGATCCAGCATGTGGCCGGGGCGTGGGGCCGGCCGTTCGAGATGCTGGTGCTGCTGGTGATCGTTCTGGGCATCGTGGGCATCAACGGGCTGAATATCTACGGCGCGTTCATGTCGAGCCTGACCATCGTGACCAGCTACGTGCGGCACTGGCGGCCCACCCTGGCGTTGCGGGTCTGGTTCATCCTGCCCATCGCCGCGCTGGGCACCTACGGGGCATTCCTGGAGAAGGACAGCTACCTGAACTCCTACCAGAACTTCCTGTCCTTCCTGCTGTACTTCCTGGTGCCGTGGACCGCGGTGAACCTGGCCGACTTCTACCTGGTCCGGCACGGCAGCTACGACGTGGCCGACATGTTCACCCCGCGGGGCCGCTACGGCCGGGTCAACAAGGCTGGCATGAGCGCGTACCTGATCGGCTGCCTGGTGCAGATCCCGTTCGCCAACGTGCCGTTCTACGAAGGGCCGCTGGCCAAGGCACTCGGTGGCAGTGACATTTCCTGGATCGTGGGCATCCTCGTCTCCGGGGCCTGCTACCTCGCCCTGGTCCGATTCTGGCGCCCGGCCTCCTCGGCCGGCCAGCTCGACCAGGCCACCGTGGCGCAGATTCAAATCGCCAGCTACGGTCCCCAGCGGCATGACCGAGATCCTGCAGCGACGCTGCCTGCTAGTGCGGACATGAGGCGGTCCCGCCACCAGGCCGAGCACGACCCGGCGCAGCACCGGTAAGACACCTGTCCGACAGCGAGAGCCCTCCGACGGAGCTGCCGGAGGGCTCTCACCGTCCATGCTGCCGACGCTTATTTGCGCGCTGAGAGACCCTCACGCGCGTCTGCGCCGCATACTTCTCCCACAGCTCGCCCTCCTCGTCGGCGGAGGAATTGTCAAGACCTGTGGATCAACTTGTCCGGTGGGGATTAGCGCGTGATGGGCTGGTAGTAGAGCAGGACGTTGCCTGAGGTGAATTGCTGAGTCTTGAGCAGTTTGAGGCTGGTCTTGCCTGCTCCTGCGAACAGGGACCTGCCCTGGCCCAGGATGACCGGGTTCACCATGATCCGCAGTTCGTCGAGCAGGCCCGTGTGCAGCAGGCCGGCGGTCAGTGTCGAGCTGCCCGGGATCACGATGTCCTTGCCGGGTTGCTGCTTGAGCTTGGCCAGTTCCTCTTCGGCGTTGTTGCTGATGATCCGCGTGTCGGCCCAGGTGGCCTGCGGCAGAGTCCGCGAGATGACGATCTTGGGGGTGGTGTTCATCGCCTTCGCGACCTCTGGGTCGGACTCCTCGCCGGCGGGCGTGGGCCAGAAAGCGGCCATACCCTCATAGGTCACGCGGCCGAACACCAGCGTGCCGGCCTCGCGAAGCTGCGCCAGCGCGAACTGGCTGAACTCCTGGTCGACGTTATGCCAGTCCAGGGCCTGGCCCGGGTCGGCGTGATAGCCATCGGCGCTGGTCATCATGAACGAGAACATCTTCCGCACGGGTCCTCCAGCATGGTTGCTTCGTGCCGCTGACCGTGTAGACGGTCCCGGAGTCCCGGGGTCATCGCCGGGCGGCGGTGAACTTCAGGCGGCCT
>JBAUAY010000487.1:0-3080 GCA_049676235.1 Streptosporangiaceae bacterium | reverse complement strand
GAAGAGCGCGAAGTTCGCGAAGCCCTTGTGCACCAGCGGCGCGGACGCCCACACGACGCAGCCCGCGCCGAGCAGGCACGCGGCGATGCCGATGGCGGCGGGGCCCGCGGCCGAGCGGATGCGGATGGCCGCGGTGCTGAGGGCGGGAAGGACAGGGCTCGCGGCTCCGCGGATGCGACCGGCTGTGCGGGTCATCGGCGGGCCGCCAGGGGGCGACGGGTGTAGCCGGCCAGCGGCAGGTCCAGGGACTGCACTCCGTCCCAGTGCACGACGGGGACGCCGAGCTCGCGCAGCGAGAACCTGATCGCCTCCTGCTCCATCCGCCAGATCCGCCGGGCCATGCGGTCCGCGGTGCGCCGCCGGAGCGGCGGCTCGGCGTTGAGCACGTCGACGACCAGCATGGTGAAGCCGCGCTCCCGCATGTCTCGCAAGGCCTCGACGAACCGCTGGTCAAGCAGCGGGCTGAACACCACGACCAGCGCGCCGGGAGGCAGCGCGGCGCGCGGCAGCCGGCGGAAGCTAGCGCCCTGGGTCCACCCTGTATCGCTGGCCAGCATCGAGTCGAGGATCCGGTATTCCTGCCGCCTCCCGAGCCCGGGTACCAGCCAGCTGGCCCCGCCCCACTGGTAGGTGATCACGCCCACCCGGTCCCTGGCGTTCAGGTAGGCCCGGGCCGCGGCCGCCGCGCCGCGCAGCGCCAGATCAAGCGCGGACGTGCCGGGAAGGCCCACGTCCGAGGTGGCGTCGAGGAGCAGCACGACGTCCTGCAAGCGCTCGGCGGCGAAGGTGTTCACCTGCAGCCGCCCGCGCCGGGTGCTGGCCGGCCAGTTGATGCTGCGCTGCCTGTCACCTGGCACGTACTCGCGTACGCCGAAGAACTCGATGCCCTCGCCAAAGGTCCGGGCCGGATGCTCGCCGAGCCGGTTCGGCAGCCGCCTGAGCACGACCGGAGTCCGCTGCTGGGCCGGTGCTGGATAGCAGTCGAGCCTGGGCAAGGTCACGGTCGCGTGCCCCTCGGCCAGCCGCCAGCGGTCGCGCAGCACCACGTCCATGGTGCCGATCTGGCGTCGCCCCCACCGCTCAGGGCTGAAGGTGAAGCGTACGTCCGGCCCGTTTGCGGTCGTGGCACCGACAGGTTCGATTTCCTGACCCGGGTGCAGGCTCCAGCGCGCATCGCAATCGCCCTGGCCGTCCGCCGTCACATCGAGGGCCATCAGCTCGCCCTCGAAGCCGCGCCGGGAGCTCGGCTGTACTCGCACCACGATGCGCGGCGGCCGCCGCTGGACCCGCCCGGCCGCGAGCAGCAGCAGCGCGGGGGCCGCCACGCCCGCGAACTCCGGGCGCCGGGCGACCGTGGCGACGAACAGGCCGCTCGCGCCGAGGGTGAGCAGCCGCCGAGCGTGCCGGGACGATCGCCAAACCAGCTCGAGCTCGATGCCGGGCGCGCGAAGCCGCGGCTCGTTCGGCACCACGGATGAAGACATCAGCCGGTGACCGCCGGAGTCTGATCACGGCCGCTTGCCCGCGCGGCCGGGTCGGTTTTCGGCGTCGGCACGGCCGAGAGCAGCTTGGCCATCACGTCGTCGGAGGAAACCTGGCGCACCCACAGCTCGGGCCGAAGCGTCACCCGATGCGCCAGGGCCGGCACGGCTACCTGCTTGATGTCGTCGGGGATCACGTAGTCGCGGTTGGACAGCACCGCCTGGCCGCGGGCCAGCTGGACCAGCGCGAGGCCGCCGCGTGGGCTCGCGCCGACCTGGATCTGAGCGTCATTCCGGGTCGCGCCGACGATAGCCACGATGTAATCGAGCAGGTCGGGGGTGACCTCCACGTGCTCGAGTGAACCCCGCATGGCGAGCACCCCGTCCGCGCTGGTGACGGGGGCAAGCTCCACGTACTCGCTGGCCCGGTCCACCCGGCGTCTGAGCATGGCCGTTTCGTCGCCGGTCGACAGATAGCCCAGGCGCAGCCGCATCAGGAACCGGTCAAGCTGGGCCTCCGGCAGCTCATAGGTGCCCTCATACTCGATCGGGTTGTCCGTCGCCAGGACGATGAACGGCGCGGGCAGCCTGCGGGTCTGCCCGTCCACGCTGACCTGGCCCTCGCCCATCGCCTCGAGCAGCGCCGCCTGCGTTTTCGGCGGCGTCCTGTTGATCTCGTCGGCCAGCAGCAGCTGGGTGAACACCGGCCCGGGCCGGAATACCATCTCGGCCGACCGCTGGTCATACAGCGGGGCGCCGACCACGTCCGAGGGCAGCAGGTCAGGGGTGAACTGGATGCGGGCGAAATCTAGGCCGAGCACCCTCGCGAACGACCGCGCGATGAGGGTCTTGCCCAGCCCGGGCAGGTCCTCGAGCAGGACGTGGCCGCCCGCCAGGATGCCGATCAGGACAAGCTCCAGGGTCCGGCGCCGGCCGACGACGGCGCGCTCGAGCTCGTCCAGGATGTCCGTGCACGCCTGAGCGGTCTGTTCGGGGCCCATCAAAGCTTCTCCAATCGGTCGATCAGTCGCGCCAGGGTAGGCCGCGGGATGCCGCGTCCTTCGGTGCCGTTTCGCGCGGCGGTCTCCGGCCTGGTGTCTGGGTCGATCCATGGCCACAGATCGGCGTCGCGCGGGTTCCGGCACAGCAGCCTACGGGCGGCGGCCGGGTCCTGATACAGGTGGACGCCGTGGCGTTCGGCCAGCCGGGCGGCCAGCAGGTGCTCCAGCACCGGCCGCAGCTCGGTGTCGTAGAAGCCCCGGCTGGTCATCGCGGTCTGCACGACGAACCTGCGGTGCGAATAGCCGCTGAGCGTGCGGGCCGACGGCTTTTCCCTGGCCTTCTTCGCCGCGTCCGGCGTCAGTTGCGGCAGCAGCGCGCGCAGCACCAGCATCGCGGCCGCCGCCGTCGCGATGGCGACGACGGACAGGCCCGCCCAGCCGGCCATGGCGTAGCCCGCCGCGGCCGCCGCGGTGACCGTCACGGCCGCGATGACGAGTTCCGGCGCCGCGCCGCGCCAGGGGCTGACGGTTCCGCCCGCGTCCCAGCCGTTCCCAGCGTTCTGGGTGGCGTTCTCGGCCTGCGGACCCGTGGTACTGG
>JBAUAY010000486.1:0-3264 GCA_049676235.1 Streptosporangiaceae bacterium | reverse complement strand
CGCGCCGAACTGGTACTTCGTCCTGATCAGCGGATCGGTGATCGCCTTCCACAGGCGTTCGGGCGTGGTGCGGATGTAGATCTCGAAGACCTTCTCCATCTGATCCTCCAGCTCGTGCTTCAGGCCGACGAGCCCGGCAGCCCACGGCTCGGTGTACTTGCTGACCCACCGGTCGTGGACTAGGCGGATCGGGACCGGATTGAGGTAGTGCAGCTTCTCGCGGCCTCGCCGCCTGCTCACGATGAGCCCGGCATCCTCCAGGATCTTCAGGTGCTTCGCCACGGCGATGCGCGTCATGTCGTGCCGCGCCGTGAGGGACACGAGCGTCTGACCATCGCGGGCGAACAGCTCATCAAGGAGCGCCCGCCGGGTCGGGTCAGCCAGTGCCCTGAACACAAGATCCACGTCACCCACAATAGGAAACCATTTGGTTTCCTGTCAAGCTGCGGATGGATCGGTCAGCGGCACCTGACGCGTGCGCTTCGCCCCCGGTCACGCCTCGGGAGAGGTGGCCTGCGGGATCAGCAGGCCGTACAGGAGGTTCAGGACCTGATCGACGACCTGGCCGGGCTTGAGCCGGTCGGCCGGACGGTACCAGCGGGCGATCCAGGTAAGGGCACTGTTCAGCAGGTTCACCGTCACGACCACGTCGATCTCGGCGCGGACCACGCCCTCCTCGATCCCCTGCCGGAGATGCTCGACCACGCGTCACCGCGGCGGCATGACCTGTCTTCGCTGGAGACCGTGTGCTACGGGGCGGCGCCGATGGCACCGGCCAGGATCGAGGAGGCACTGGAGGAGTTCGGGCCGGTGCTGATGCAGGGGTACGGGCAGACGGAGTGCCTGGGCATGTGTACCAGCCTGCGGAAGGACGAGCATAACCCAGAGCGGGCGGGATCGCTGGCTTCGTGCGGACGGGCCGTGGCCGGAGCCCGGGTCGAGGTCCTCGGTGACCACGGTGAGGTGCTCGATTACGGCGAGATCGGGGAGGTGTGCGTGCGGTCCCGGGTCGTGATGACCGGGTACCGCAATGAGCCGGAGCAGACCGCGGCCGCGCTGGAGGGCGGCTGGCTTCACACCGGCGACCTCGCCGTGCGCGACGAGGCCGGGTTCTTTTATCTGGTGGATCGGAAGAAGGACGTCATCGTCTCGGGGGCGTTCAACGTGTACCCGCGGGAGGTCGAAGACGTCATCTCGGCCTGCGCCGGGGTGTCGGCAGTGGCTGTGATCGGGGTTCCCGATCCCCGATGGGGTGAGGCGGTGACTGCCTTCGTGGCCGCGCGCCCCGGCGAGCACGTCGATCCGGATGAGATCAGGAAGATGGTGCGGGAGTTGAAGGGGTCGCACCAGACGCCCAAGGCCATCCACGTCGTGGACGAGCTTCCCAAAACCGCGGCCGGGAAGATCGACAAGAAAGCCCTGCGCCGCCCGTACTGGCCCGAGGGCACACGTCAGATCCACTGACCAGGGAAAGGACCGGTGCTGTTTAAACAGGGACGAGCTCCGCGTCCCGGACGAGCGTGTCGCCGTAGGCCATCAGGTGCGCCGCGGCGAGCGCCAGCCACGGGCGCCAGTTGGCTGCCGGTGCTCGCAGGCCGAGGTGGGCGAGGGCCGCCTGGAGCGACGGATCGGCCGACGGGAACGCATCGCGCTGTCCGAGCCGGAAGGCGACATAGTCGCTCACCTCGGGTATCTCGCGGCCGACGGCGAGTGCCGCTATCGCGCTCGCTTCGGCCGGGCCGAGCCCGATCGGTGCGAGGCTGGCCGACGTCACCCTCGCCGGGTCAGGAAACGTATAGGTAAGGCCATCTTGCAGGCCGGGCACCGGGGTGCCCAGCCGGGCGACGAAAGCCTCGAGCAGGCTGTCACGGTCCGGGTGGCCGGACAGGATCGCCGAGACTCCTACTTCGAATGGGTTCCACGCCCCTGGTACGGCGAGGCCCGGATGCTTGGCCACCAGGGCGCCGAGCACCGGGTCGCCGCTGAGCGCGGCGACCCCGGCGGAGTGATCGCACTCGACGCCGAGCAGCAGCCCGACCCGGTCCACCACATGGATCAGGCCCTCCCAGTAGGGCAGGTGAACGCGCAGCAGCAGGCAGTTCTCGCGGCCTGGGGAGACCTCCAGGAGGCCGGGCGCGCCGGCCATGGTGATCGTCCGCCGGTAGGTGTCACCGTCGACTGCCTCGACCCCCCGCACCAGCCGCGCGGCGAGGAAGGCCCGCACCGCGTCCCAGTCATAGCCGGGAACGACCGGTAGCCGCAGCGTAAGCCCGCCGTCGGCGGCGAGCCGGTCGGCACGGTGCCTGCGACTCCGCAGGTCGGTCGGCGACGCGCCGAACACCTCCCGCATCGTCCGGTTGAACTGCCGCAGGCTGCCGAACCCGGCGGCGAAAGCGATGTCCAAGACGGTGAGGTCGGTGTCGTCGAGGAGCCGCCGGGCGAAGTGCGCGCGCCGGGACCGGGCCAGCTGATCCGGGCTCACCCCCAGGTGCCTGAGAAACAGCCGACGAAGATGCCGCGCCGACAAGCCGATCCGGGCCGCGAGCATCGCCTCGGTGCCACCGTCATCCATGACGCCACCGATGATCTGCTGCACCGCCTCGCAGACGAGCTCCGGTGCACTGGTGGTGACCGGTCCCGCTAGCCGGTAGGGGCGGCAGCGGTAGCAGGCCCGGAAGCCCGCGGCTTCGGCCGCAGCCGGATGGTCAAAGATCCGGACGTTCTGCGCCAGCGGCCTCCCAGCGCACCCCGGCCGACAGTAGATGCCGGTGGTGACGACGGCGGAGTACGTGGTCATGACTCTTACATATACGGCATGGTCCGGCCTTCTTCCGGCCGGATCCGGACACGATCCTGCCAGTCTTTCAGGTCCAGATCTGGCCGGACCCGGCGTGCCTGGCCCAGGGATCCTTGCGGAGTACCCAGTGGCTCGAGAAAGGAAGTTCACCGTGCTAGTGAAGGTGTTCCCCATCAAGCTCAAGGACGGCATGCAGGACAAGGCCGAGGCGGTCGTGCAGGAATTCGCGCCGAAAGGGCCCGGGGCCGAAGACGGTACCTTGTCGTTCCGGGTGTACCGGGATCCGGCGAAGCCGGACTACCTGCTGTTCGTCGAGCACTTCACCGATCAGGCCGCCTACGACGCGCACACGAGCTCGCCGGCCTACCGCGACCTGATCGCGGACCAGTTCGCGAGCATGATCGCCGAGTTCACCGAACTCGACCACGAACTGGTCGTCGGCCTGTAGAACCGGCTGCGCTCCGGCG
>JBAUAY010000485.1:0-5591 GCA_049676235.1 Streptosporangiaceae bacterium | reverse complement strand
GTCCAGGCCACCTTCGACGGGCACCCGCTGTACACCTTCGTCGGCGACACCAGCCCCGGGCAGGCCAAGGGCAACGGCCTGAACGCAGCCGGCGGGCTGTGGCACGAAATCACCACCTCCGGCACCGCCCCCGCAGGCAGCTCCTCATCGGGCTCCGGCAGCGGAGGCAACGGATACTGACCGGACCGGACCAGGCCCACGCGGAGGACTGACAGATGACAGAGTGGCACAGCATGACCAGGCTGGGAACGGTAAAGGGCGCGGGGCGGGGCGCGCGGGAGGACGCCGAACGGCCGGCGCCCGGCTGGCCGGCAGTCATGCTGCGCGTGGTGGGTTCGGGTCTGCTGATCGCCACCGCAGCGATCCATCTCGACCTGTACCTGACCGGGTACCGGACGATCCCGACGATCGGGTGGCTGTTCCTGCTGCAGGTGATCGCGGCCTTCGGCCTCGGGCTGGCGGTGCTCGTCATCCCCAGCCGGCTCGTCATCCCGAGCCGGCTGGCGGCCGCGGCCGGCGCCGGCTTCGCGCTGGCCACCCTGGGCGGCTACCTGCTGACGGTCTGGATCGGGCTGTTCGGGTTCAAAGAGGTCCGCACGACCGCCGGCATCGTCGCCGGCGTCGTGGAGGTGGCCGCCTTCGTGGTCCTGGCCGCGCTCGCGCTTGCTCCCGCGGCGGCGAACGCCCCGGCGGGCGGTGCGGCAGCGGCCCCGGCCACATTCCCTACCCAGATCTCCCCGGCGATCGCCCGGGCGGCCGGGATGACCACCGCCGCCCTGGCGGCGGTGGCGCTGCTGCTGCTCGGGCTCGCGGTGGCCGGAGCCAACTCGGCGGCACCAGCGGCCACGGGTACGGCCCTGAAGACCACGACGATCGACGGGACGACGGTACTGACCAACGCCCAGGGCTTCACGCTGTACTCGTTCGCCCCCGACACGCCGACCAGCTCGAAATGCTACGGCAGCTGCGCCGTGTACTGGCCGCCGGTGACCGGAACCGCCGCGGCCGGGCAGGGCCTGCCAGGCAAGGTCACCACAATCACCCGCACCGGCGGCTCACACCAGCTCACCTACAACGGGCACCCGCTGTACACCTACATCGGCGATTCGGCCCCCGGCCAGGCCCGGGGCAACAACCTCAACCTCAACGGCGGACTCTGGCACGAAGTGCCCGCCTCCCGGTAAGGGAACCGCTACCGAAGTCACCTCACCGGGCAACCGGGCCTATGAGGTCCAGGAGGGCGATGAGCGCCAAGATGACCGAGCAGACGTGTTACTTCGCCGAGTGTGGGTGATCAGCCCTCTTGGAGGGGAAGCGTGATCAGCATTGTGGTTCCCTCTCCGACGGGGCTCGCCACCTCGATCGTCCCGCCGAGCGCGTCGACGCGGTCGGCGAGTCCGATGAGCCCGGAACCGCGTGCCGGATCGGCCCCCCCGCGGCCGTCGTCGCGGATCGAGAGCGCGAGGACTCCGTCACGCGCTTCGACAGCGACATGCACCGCCGAAGCGTGCGCGTGCTTCGCAGCATTCGTGAGCGCTTCTGAGACCACGTAATAGGCGGCCACTTCCACCGGCTCAGGCAGCCGCGTCTCGGCGCGCACCTGGAGTTTCACGGGGACGGCAGATCGCCGGGCCAAGGCCTTCAGGGCGTGCTCGAGGCCGCCGCGGGCCAGGATAGCCGGGTGTATACCGCGCGAGATCTCCTGCAGCTCACCGAGCGCGCCCTCCAGTCCGTCCGCCAGCCGGGACAACTGCGCCTGCAATTCGCGATGCTCCGGCGGGACCATCGTCTCCGCCGTCCGCTCTTGGAGCACGAGTGAGACGAGCCGCTGCTGCACCCCGTCGTGCAGGTCCCGCTCGATCCGGCGGCGCGTCTGGTCGGCGGATGTCACGATCCGCGCCCGCGAGGCGGCGAGCTCGGCCCGGCTTCTCTCGAGCTTGCGCTCGCTCTCGCGCAGGTTACGAACCATCAACAGCGTGTCCAGCGCGTCGGCCAGCCGCCGGCCGATCTCATGGAACAGCCGCTCCTCCCGCGGCGTCCAGACCCGCGGGTGAGAGCACTGGTGCAGCCCGAATATATAGGGCTTGTCTACTTTGGGGTGAACGGCCATGGCGATCATCGACTTGATGCCGAAGCGCTCCGCCGGCGGTGACGGAAGCGTCAACCCTGACTCGGGATCGAATCGCACCGGACTACTGGAGGCCAGCACGCTCCGGAAGGCGCTGGCGCTCTCCGGTTCATTCGGGATGTCCACGCCGAGGCCGGAGGCGCCGATATATTCCGGCCGCGTACGCTCCATTCGCACCCGATGGGAGTCAAGTTCCGGATCACACGGATAAATCAGCCACGCCCGATCGCATCGGAAGGTGAACAGCGCGACATCGAGAAAATCGCCCATCATCTGCTCGAGATCATTGGTCCCCTGGATGGCGCGGTCGATACCGTCCAGGCTTTCGAAGAACCACAACTGCGCCTGGTGTTCTTCCTCAGCACGCTTGCGCTTAGTCACATCCACGACGGTGCCGAGGAATTCCTCGAGCTCGCCGCTGACGGTGAAGACGGGGTGCACGATTGCGCGGAGATGTTTCTGCGGCCGCCCAGGAGGGACTATCCGGAATTCCCCTTCCACCCTTGCCGCTTTATTGCGTCCGCTCTCCAGCGCTTCGGTCCAGCCCGCACGATCTTCCGGGTGAACGCGCTGCCGGAACTGTTCGAAAGAGGGGACTCCTTCAGCAGGATCGAAGCCATACAAGCGGGAGTGTTCATCGGAGGAATGGGTTACCTCTCCGGTCGCGCCATCCAGGACAGCCGTGCCGGTATGCGTCAGCCTCTGTGCTTCGGACAAGTAGGCCTCGGACCTCCGCAACTCGGCTGTCCGCTCGGCCACCTTCATTTCCAGTTCGTCCCGGGCCTTGCGAAGCTCCTCTTCAGCCCTGGCGCGCTCGCGGATAAGACATGCGCTCTGGAATGCTGTCGCAGCGTGATTCGCGGCAAGGCCCAGCATCAGCCGGTCGGTCTCGGTGGGAAAATCGGCCCGGCCGCAGGCCGCGGCGACGATGCCGCCTTCAGCATTAACACCGACTGGAATGGCAGCACCATAACATGATCCAGCATAACCGTCGACGTGGGGAAAGGTCTCGATGCCGGAGAGCCGACTGCTCTCGGCATGATCCCTTGCCAGCAATTCTGAAAACGTCTCCCATGCGTTCCCCCGCGTGACATCGATTCCGCCGGCGACGCCAGGAAGACGCAAACGAACGAAGACAAAATCAAGCTGAAACAATTCAAGCAGCGTGTCGGCGAGCCCGGCCGCCACGGCGGCCGGTTCCCGGCGGGCCAGCGCCGCCGGGATAGCGGCAAGCGCCACGAGATCCCTGAGCACGGTTCGCAGTACGCGGATCTCAGCGGTATCTATCGACATTCACTGCGCCGTGCTCGAGCTTTGCCGGGCCGACCGGCGCGCACGGATCTCGAGCAGCAACTGGTCAGGAGAAACGTAGAACGGGTTCTCCTGCAGCAGTCCGCCGATAATCACCAGTGGATGCGTCCGCAAGGCGTCCATCACGACGCTCGCGCCAAATCTCGTCAGATCGTACGTGCAGATCACTGGGCCCTCGTACTTGGGAATCACGTAGTTGACCCGCGTCTCGTACTCCATGAGGTCGCCGACACCTGGCAAGTCGAGGAGCGCCCATTCCATCTGGCCTATGACGCTTGTCTGCGGATACCCGGCCGCCGGCCCGGACTGGATCAATTGTTCAAATGAAGCCAGCCAAGTTTCCAGGTCGAAGCGTCCACCGTGGAGCGGGCTGTCTTGCCACGGCCGTACCTCCAACTGGCCGGAGTCCAATGCCTCCTGCAGGTTGATGCCTGCTTCGGCGAGCCACCTGAGATGATCGTCCCGTAGCTCGGGGTCAACGTAGTGGTAAGCCTTATCTCCCCGATCGAAACCATCCTTGATGAACGGGCGCAGCACGCGATGCTGCTCGTCAATGCTGTTGAAGAACGCGCAAATGTGACGATGCTGGCGAAAGATACTGTCGGGCAACTGCACGGATTCCTCGGTGGCCACCGTATTCTCACCTTCACGCAGAGAAAGGCGCGTTCTGACCCGACGTACCGGTTCGACGCCGAACCGGTTCGATCCCGCACACATTCAGGTGCCACGAGGCGTCGACGAACGCGACCAGCCTACGCTCCCACTCCCACGCTGTCGACGGGTGGTCGTTGCAGCCAGCTTGCCCAGAATCTGCCAAGGAAACCGGCCAGGTCCTCGCCGCGGACGTGGGATGCGTCCTGCGCTATGAAGCCCGCGCCACCGCCACCGTCGTCGCCGCCTGAGGCGACGCCCGCTCGTGGCCGGTCGGATATCATCATCGATGACCGGATGGGGGAGTGGCGGTCGTGAGCCTGCCATCCGGCCGTCCCTGCCCGCCGATGCCGAAGGACGGGTCGCGAGCTTCACTGACCTGGCCGCCACGGCGATCGCCAACGCAAAGGTCCGGGCCGAGCTCACCGCATCGAGAGCCCGGGTCGTGGCCTCCGCAGACGAGGCGCGCAGGCGCCTTGAACGAGACCTGCATGACGGCATCCAGCAGCCTCAAAGACCGGGTCGAGGCGCTTGGCGGGAGGATCTCGGTGGTGAGCCCTTCCGGCGGCGGGACAACAGTCCAGGTACGGCTGTCATCCACGATGAGGACAGCATGCGACACTCCAACACAGTAACGTCACATGCGCTGCGACGCATGGCAGCTAACAGGAAACCGGGTATCCGCGTGGCCTGTGCGGCGGTGGTCGGCATGGCTAGCCTCGCCCCGTCTTCGGTGTGACGGTCCGTTAGTGCGGACTTCCGCTTCTGGCTGGAGGTCGCCGGGTCATGGCTGGAGGCCCGGGTAGCCGCGTTCACGCGCCACCCGGACCTCGCTCACGTCCACGATCAGCTACTAACCCCTCATCCGTCATCCCGGCAGACGGCCAATCTGGTTACCCGCTAGCCGGTACTGAAATTGGGCGGTGGCCGTAACGACAAATCCTGTGCCGATGCGCGACCGTGAGGAACATGCCGAGTCTGGCGGGCCCGGGCCCTTGCCCCACGCCAAGATAGAAATGCTAGTCAGCGGGAGATGGCGATGGCGATGGCGATAAATTCCACTGCGCGAGCCATGGAGAACATGGAATATGTGCGATCGCTGCTCAAGCAAAGGCAGCCTGAATTTGCCGCTGCGCTTGAGCGCGCCGCGATGCTGGCAGAAAAGACTCCAGAGAGCCAACGGCGACGTCTCGTTCTCCGTCAAGTAACGTTGATCTTGTCATCGGTGCAGGTCCCGGTGACTGAATCTGGGGCGAGGTCGGACCTGGGCGGGGCGTCCGAGTCGCTGGACGACCTCCCGGTCTTTGGTGGCCGTGGTGGCGGGTCGGCATCATCGGATGATGCGGAGGGCGAGCAGTGCGGGACAGCCGCGCTGCACGAGGTGAGCGACTTGATGCCAGTCGAGGCGGTCGGCGTAGACCTCGGCCAGCGACTCGGGGATCCCGAGTCGCTTGAGCTGTGACACGCGCCAGTTGCGCACGGGCAGCTCATCGTGGTCGAT
>JBAUAY010000484.1:0-2208 GCA_049676235.1 Streptosporangiaceae bacterium | reverse complement strand
GGCCAGCCGCGGCAGGCGGGCGCGGCCCGCGCCGTCGAGCGCGTCGCGCCCGAGGCCAGGACGAGCGACGATGGCGCCGTCCCGGACCTGGTGATCCTCACCGGGCTGACGCTGCCGGACCTGACCGGGCAGCTGATGCGGGATCGGGTGCCGCACCTGGCGCTGCGGACCGGGGAGGCGATCGGCGTCGTGGGTCCGCTGGTGCGGCCGACGAGTTCGGCCTGCCTGAACTGCGTGGACATGCGCAAGACCGAGGCCGACCCGCAGTGGCCGAAGATCCTGGCCCAGGCCACCTTCGCCCGGCTCCGGCCGCAGGCCTGCGACACCGTGCTCGCCGCCATGACGGCCACCCTGGCCTCCGCCCAGGCGCTGGCGTACCTCGACCGCCCGGAGACCGTCTCGGTGACCGCGGACGGCACGCTGGAGGTGGTGCTGCCCGACTGGCAGTGGCGCCGCCGGACCTGGCTCCCGCACCCGGCCTGCGGCTGTGGCGCATTCGCGACCTTAACCCGTACCATCCGCTCCTGGCCATGCGGGACAATATCAAAGTGAGCGATGTGCCCAAGAACCCGGTGACCCGGGCCGCGATGATGGCCAGGCTGCCGATCGGGCTGGCGGGCCGCACGGCCCTCGGGGTCGGGAAGCGGATCGGCGGACGGCCGGCCGAGATCGTTGCCCAGGAAATCCAGCAGCGTACGGCCGACCAGATCTTCCGGGTCCTGGGCGAGCTCAAGGGCGGCGCCATGAAGCTGGGCCAGGCGTTGTCGATCTTCGAGGCGGCGCTGCCGCCGGAGATCGCCGGGCCCTACCGGGCCACGCTGACCAAGCTGCAGGAGTCCGCGCCGCCGCTGCCCGCCCGCACCGTGCACCAGGTGCTGGACAGGGAGCTTGGTGCGGACTGGCGGGACAACTTCGCCGAGTTCAACGACACGCCCGCCGCCGCGGCGTCCATCGGCCAGGTGCACGAGGCCGTCTGGCACGACGGCCAGCGGGTCGCGGTGAAGATCCAGTACCCGGGCGCGGGACGCGCGCTGATCGGCGACTTTAACCAGCTGAGCCGGGCCGGGCGGCTGTTCGGCATGCTGATGCCTGGGCTGGATGTCAAGCCGCTACTCGATGAGCTGAAAGACCGGGTCGCGGAGGAGCTCAACTACGAGCTCGAGGCGATGTCCCAGCAGATGTTCGCCGACGCCTACAAGGGCGACCCGGATATCTACGTGCCCAACGTCGTCATGGCCACGGACCAAGTCCTGGTGTCCGAGTGGATGGACGGCACGCCGCTGGCGAAGATCATCAGCGATGGCAGCAAGGAAGAACGCGACCGGGCGGGCATCCTGCTCGTCCGGTTCCTGTTCTCCGGCCCCTCGCGGGCCGGACTGCTGCACGCGGACCCGCACCCGGGTAACTTCCGGCTGCTCGACGACGGCCGGCTGGGCGTGCTCGACTTCGGTGCCGTGGACCGGCTGCCGGATGGCCTGCCGCCGTTCTTCGGCCGGCTGCTGCGGATCATGCATGACGATGACGCGGACATCGAGGAAGTGGAGCGCGAACTGCGCGAGCACGGGTTCCTGCGGCCCGGCATCGACGTGGACCTGGAGGCGCTGCACGCCTTCCTGGCGCCGCTCGCCGAGCCGTCCAAGGTGGACTCGTTCAAGTTCAGCCGCGAATGGCTGCGCGGGGAGGCCGTGCGAGTCACGGACATGCGCGCGAGCAACATCACGCGCAAGTTCAACGTGCCGCCGTCCTACGTGCTCATCCACCGCGTGTCCACGGCCGGCATCGGGGTGCTGTGCCAGCTCGAGTGCGAAGGCGAGTTCCGGGCCGAGGTGCTCAAGTGGATACCCGGCTACCTCGATCCCGTCCCGGAGTCCCCGAAGTCCCCGGCGGCCCTGCAGGACCCAGCGCCCGCCGATCTCTAGCGACCCTCGAAGGTGGCCCGGCGGGGGCCTTGCTCGAGCAGCGAGGTGAGGCCGGCCGACAGGTCACGGGTGGCGAAGATCTGGCCGGTCTCCCGCGGGGTCACGGCGTCGGCGCCGGCCACGCCGTGGTCACGCGCGGTCTGCAGCAGCCGCTTGCCGACCGCGGTGGCGGCGGTCGGGCCCGCGGCGAGCCTGGCCGCGAAGACGCGGGCCCGCTCGAGCAGGACAGCGGCGGGCAGGATCCGGTTCACCACGCCCCATTGGTGCATCTCGGCGGCCGGGTAGACGT
>JBAUAY010000483.1:0-12223 GCA_049676235.1 Streptosporangiaceae bacterium | reverse complement strand
CCAGTCACCCGCCAGACGCTACCCGCGGCCACCGGAACCATCTTGAACGCTCGTGCGGCCCCGCGGTTCCCGGCCCCGCGCACTCCCGGACGACTCCGCCTCAGGCACTCCGGACCCGCCGATAGGTACGCCAGCGGCGACCCTGGGCTGGGTCATGGTCGTGTCCCGGATTAGGTTGTTCTGTGATGCCCGCCGCGGCCTTTGTCAGCACAGGTGCTGGGCCCACGGCGGTTGCACTCCGGGCGGGAGATGTGATTCTCGCACGCTCCTGGTGTCATCCGCTGCCGGTTGACTGTGATGGCTGGTAGCTGGCGAAGAGGAACATCCGCGCGAAGCGCTCTGCTAGGAGGCGGTCGCCGTCGACTGTCATGCGGCCGTCCCGCTCGGCATCGCTGATCGGCTCGCGCCCGAAGGCGACCGAACGCAGCGTCGCCGCATCGGTGTCGAAGGTGACCGCGGGGCGCTCGCTGCGGCCGCGGGCGATATCGATCGAGTTCCCGGCCACGGTCACGCGGAACCAGTCACCGTCGACGCGCAGCGCAAACGTGGCATGGACGGCGGTGGCGGGATCAAAGACGGTCTTGAGGGCAACGAGCAGCGCGTTGACGCTCAACTCTCCATGTGCCGTCATGGGCTGCTGGGTTCCCCAGTGTCCCAGCTCGAGCAGAACCGGCTCCAGTGCCTGGCCGCGGGCGGTGAGCTCGTAGATCGCGACGCCGGCAGGCGGGTCAAGCACGCCGCGGCGCACGATGCCGGCCTCCTCAAGGTCGCGCAGCCGCTGGGACAGGACATTTGGGCTGATTCCGTGCAGCCCATCGCGCAGCTGGACGAACCGTTTCGGCCCGAAGATCAGCTCGCGGGCGACCAGCAGTGCCCACCGCTCGCCGACGACGTCCAGCGCGCGGGCGATCCCGCATGGGTCGTCGTAGCGGCGGATGGACGGCATGGACCTATTCTAGCCGAGACGGTTGTATTTCAGTAGCTCGTAGTCCTAAATTAGGATCATGAACGCATCCCTCGATGGCACAGGACTCATGGACGACCCGGCCGGGAAGCGGCGCGCCTTCGTCCTGATCCCAGGCGCGGGTGGCGCCGCCTGGTACTGGCATCGCGTTGTGCCACTGCTGCAGGAGGCAGGCCACGAGGCGATAGCGGTCGACCTGCCCGGTGACGACCCGGCCGCTGGTCTGCCCGAGTACACCGACCTGGTCACCAGTGCGATCAGCGACCGCGGCAACGTGGTGCTGGTCGCCCAGTCGCTTGGCGGATTCACCGCCCCGCTGGTCGCCGCGAAGGTCCCGCTAGGCTCGCTGATATTCGTGAACGCCATGATCCCCGCACCCGGTGAGACACCCGGCCAGTGGTGGGACAACACCGGATGGGCCCAAGCCCGGGTCGCCGCCGCGGAGAAGGACGGATACGGCACGGAGTTCGACTTGGCCGCCTATTTCCTCCACGATGTCCCCCCAGAGATCGCCGCGGCCGGTGAGTCGCATCAGCGGCCCGAGGCTGACGCGGTGTTCGAGTCGGCCTGCGACTTCAGCAACTGGCCACCCGTCCCGATCCGGGTAGCAGCCGGATCCCAGGACCGGTTCTTCCCTGCCGGCTTCCAGCAAGCGCTAGCGCGCGACCGGCTGGGCATCGAGACGGACATACTGCCCGGCGGCCACCTGATCGCCCTCTCCCAGCCAGCCAGGCTCGTCAGCTATCTGCTCAGCGCCTGATGACCTGCCCCGCAGCCCCCCACCGCACCGAAATCAGCGCTCCGCTGCCTACCACCGCGGAGGCGAGGATGAAGAACTGCCCCGCTCCCTCCTTTCATACTTAATTCACCCGCGGCTGGCCGGGGGCACCGGGCCGACCTACCCGTCGCTCACCGTCGACGCCGATTCCGGGCGCGCCGGAGGTTCTCGCTGGCGCGGGGTGCTAGCCCTGTACGCCAGCCCGCACGGCGGACCACCCGCCCTGGAGGTCCGCGTCAGGACAATGTGCCGGACGCCCCCGCACGACCGCCAGCAGTACCGCAGCCGGCTGACCGCGGGACGGCACACCCTGGGCATCCCGCAGCTTGACCGCGAGACGGACCTGTCCGGCCTGCGGCCGGAAATCCCGCTCAGCGAGCTGACCGCCGACCGCCTCGACCGGCTCCTCGCACTCATCAGCCACTGGATCACAGACGTCCGCGCACACGCCGCCGACCCCGAAACGACCACCGAGAAACAACACTTCGCGCACACCAAGCCGCCGCAATGCGCGAGTATCTCGTCACCGGTGCTCACGGGCCGAGCCGCTCAGATCCGGGTTGTTCTGGAATTCGCCGGTCGGTGCGATCAGGAGACCGGGTCCGCTGATGCTAGGGCGGCCTGGTTCCCGGGTACCTGGGATGCCGCGGCCAGTGGGCTGGGCTGGCGAAGGCCGAGGTTCCTGGCCACTACGCGATCGAATGCCCGGTCGGGGAGCAGGGCGGTAATGCGGGTCAGCAGTTTGGCGTCGTGGCCGACGAGGTAACGGGTCCGGGGCCGGCGAGCCTGGATCGCATCGGCGATCACCTTGGCGACGCGGGCCGGGTCGACGCCATTCCCGTTACGCACGTTGGCCTCGGCCTGGTTGGTCACCGCAGCCAGCAGGTCGCTGTAGCGGGCCTTCTGATCGTCGGAGGCTCCGGCAGCAAACTCGGCAGCGACTTCGTGAATATTGGTGAGTCCTTTCCCCACATTGCGCTGTTGACGGTCCCTGGCTCGATAACGATCACTTGCACGCCGTGCCGGCCCACCTCGCGACGCAGGACATCGCTCACCGCTTCCAAGGCGAACTTTGAGGCCGCGTAGGCGCGTAGGTCGGGAAGGCCACCCGGCCGCCGACGGAGGAGATGTTGACGACTCGCCCGCGGCCGGCCACGAGCGCCGGCAGCAGGGCTTGAGTGACGGCGACATGCCCGAAGAAGTTCACCTCGAAATGACGCCGCCATTCCTGGATCGGCAGGGTCTCGATCAGGGCGTTGAGAGCGACACCCGCGTTATTGACGAGCGCTGCGAGCGGCCGCCTGGCAGCGTCGTTCTCGATCTGGTGGGAGATGGCCGCCACGTGCGCCGGGTCGGTGATGTCCAGGATGACCCCCTCCGCATTCTGGCCGCCGCAGCAGACCTCCCCGGTCATGTGGTCGAACCTCCGTTGTCGCGTGCGCTTTTGCACCGGGCAAGGTCAGGTCCGCCATTCGGCTCGGCTTGAGCCTCTGGGGACAAGAAGCGGTGCTGGCCAGGCGGGTGCGGTGGTGGAGAACCGGACCGGCGGGGCGAGCATGTGGACGTCGCCCAGTGGGGTGGAAGCGTCGTAGGGGGCCGGCTCGCGCAGGGAGTGTTCTGTGTCGTGGCCGGCCAGGGCAGGGTCGACCAGCCCGAGCGACCCGCACCACATAGCAGCCCGGGTAAGGTTCACCGTGACGTGCCACGAGCCTCCCTCGGTGGCGCGCTTGGCCAGGGCGGCGGAGGCGCCGACTGCTCCCAGGTAGCCGGTGACATAGTCGTTGAGCAGTCCGGTGACGGGGAGCCGGGGCTCGGCCTCGGTTCCCTCGATTGTCATGAGCCCGGAGGCTGCCGAGGCGTTCATATCGAAGCCGCCGCGGTGCGCCCACGGGCCGCGCGATCCGTAGCAGGTGACTGAGACGTAGACCAGACCCGGGTACGTTTCTGCGAGCCGGCGCGACTCGAGGCCGTGGCGTTCCAGCGATCCGCTGCGGTGGTTGCTGACCACGATGTCGGCGTCGGCCAGCAGGGCGGCCGCGCGGTCCTGCCCGGCTGGGTTTGCCAGGTCGAGGTACGCGCTGCGGGAGCCGAGGTTGGCCTCGGCGTAGATGAACTCGTGTTCGTAGTCGTTCGGGCGTGTTGCGCACAGCACGTCGGCGCCGTGCTCGGCCAGGGTCCGGCCCACGACCGGGCCTGCGATGGCGTGGGTGAACGACAGCACGCGGACGCCGGCGGACGGCCGGCGTGCCGGGCCGAAGTCGCGCGGCGGGGCGTCGCCGATGCGCTGCAGGCCGATGATCGGCTGGCTTGCCAGGAGGGCTCCGTGCGGGTGCGCCAGCCACTGCCCAGGGGTACGCAGTACACACGCCGGGAGGCCCGCGGCGTTCGCCGTCTCTTCCAGCTTGAACGCGTCCCGCCTGGCGATGGCGGCGGCGACCTTAGCGCCGTCGGGTGGCACGTCCAGGAACCGGCACCACTTCGCGGCCAGGTGCGGGTAGACCCCGGATGCCATGATCCAGCGGCCGTCCGCGGTGCGGTAGGGCGTGAGCAGGAACGGGTTGTCGAGCACCAGCGAATGCGGGGCCGGCTGGCCGTTCAGGGTCGGGTGCCAGAACGCGGCCGGGTTGATGCCGTGGATCGCCTGGCGCAGGTCCAGTTCCAGGTCTTGCACCGGGCCGCCGCGATGCCGGTGGAAGGCGACCGCCGCCACGGCGGTCGCCATGATCGGGACGCCGATGCAGGCTCCCAGGCGATGCGCGGCGGGCACGATCGGATCCTGGCCGGCGAACGATATGCTGCCGCCCGCTGCTGCGCTGGAGAGCCCGACGTCCGAGAGCAGGTCGTCCAGCGCAGCCAGCGGATCGAAAGCCGTGACGGTGTGCCTAGCGCGCCTGCGGATGCCGGTGTGCGTCATGAGAGCGCACCATCTTCAGGCTGGGCGGCGGTGGCCGTGGCCGCGGCGGGCGCGCCGGGGCGGAACAGCAGGGCAGCGAGGACGGAACCGGCGGCGAACAGGGCCGCTGCCCACCAGAACGCCGTCGTGTAGCTGTGCACCTGGGCGAGCTCGGTCAGCATCGCGGTCGGCCTGCCCGCGGCCGCCGTCCGGCGGCTGAGGTGAGCGGCCAGGTAGCTGGCGGTCGCGCTGGCCGCCACGGTGTTGAGCAGGGACGTGCCGATCGAGCCGCCGACCTGCTGGCCGGTGTTGACCACGGCGGAGGCCACGCCGGCGTCGGACGGCGCCACGCCGGCGGTCCCGGTGTTCATCGACGGCGACATCACGAAGCCGAGCCCGCCAGAGGTGAGCAGCAGTCCCGGCAGGACATCCGCCGCGTAGCTGGAGTGCACGCCGATCCGGGTCAGCCAGGCCAGGCCGGCCGCGGCGGCGAGCATGCCCGATGCGACGAGGAACCTGGGGCCGATGCGGGGCAGCAGCACGATGTTGGCCAGGTTCGAGCAGACGACGATCGCCGCGACCATGGGCAGGAAGGCCAGGCCGGCCGTCACCGGGCTGAAGCCCAGGGTCTCTTGCAGGTAGTAGGTCAGGAACAAGAAGATGCCGAACATGCCGGCGCCGGTGATGAGGATCGACAGGTAGGACGCGGCCCGGTTGCGGTCTGCGACGATCCGCAGTGGCAGCAGCGGCTGGCCGGCCCGCGTCTCGATATATCCGAACGCGGCCAGTAGTGCCGCGCCCGCGACGAGGAAACCCCAGGTGGCCGGGGCGTGCCAGCCGTCGCTGGCGGCGTTGGAGAAACCGTAGACCACGCAGAACATGCCGGCAACTTCGGTGGCGAGGCCGGGCAGGTCCAGCCGTGGCCGCGGCCCGGCTGACTGCCGACGCAGCAGCAGGACCGCGCCGGCGCAGGCGGCGGCCGCGAAGACGAGGTTGACGTACAGGCACCAGCGCCAGTCCAGGTACTGGGTCAGCAGCCCGCCGAGGAGCAGGCCGACCGCGCCGCCGGCGGCGGCGATGGCGCCGAACACGCCGAACGCCTTGCCCCGGTCCTTGGAGTCGCGGAACGTGACGGTCAGCAGCGACAGCGCGGCCGGTGCCAGCAGCGCGCCGAAGGCGCCCTGGCAGGCGCGCGCCACGACGAGCATGCCGAAGCTCCCGGCGGCCCCGCCGAACGCGGACGCGCCCGCGAAACCGATGAGGCCGACGATGAACGTCGCCTTCCGGCCCATCAGGTCGGTGAGCCTGCCGCCCAGAAGCAGCAGGCTGCCGAAGGCCAGGGAGTAGGCGGTGACCACCCACTGCCGCTCGATGTCGGAGAAGCCCAGGGCGTGCTGCGCCGATGGCAGCGCGATGTTCACGATCGTGGCGTCGAGCACGACCATCAGCTGGGCCAACGCGACGACGGCCAGGATCAGCCAGCGCCGGGGGTCCGGGCCGGCCGGCGTTGCTGGTCTGGCCCAGGTGGGCGCGGAGGTCTGTGCGGCAATGTGGTTCATGGTCCTGGATCCCTTCGGGTCCGCCGATCCGGTATTTTTGCAGCCTAACGCAAATTTGCAGTTTGATGCAAGCTCGCTGTCGGATGTATATTTGTCGCATGGCTGAGATCGGGCTGAGGGAGCGCAGCAAGGCGCGCCGCCGGGCGGCGATCATCCGCGCTGCCTACGAACTGTTCGCCGAGCGGGGCTACGACGCCACTACGGTTGCCGACATCGCCGAAGCAGCAGAGGTCGCGCCGCGGACCGTCGCGATGTACTTCCCGGCTAAGCAGGACATTGCCTTGTCACGGTTCAGCGACGGGGTGGCGAGCCTCAGCACGGCGCTACGGGACCGGCAACCCGGCGAGACACTCTACGACGTCTTCGGCCGCTGGCTGCTGACCAGCCAGACCGCGCCTGAGGACCGGGAAATGTACCGGCTCGCGCGCCGCATGTTCGCGGCCAACCCCGACCTCGGGGCGCTGCGCACAGCGCGGATGGCGGTGGCCATCCGCGATGGCGCGGCCATGATCGCCGACGAAACCGGCAGCCCCGCCGACGCCATCGGCCCCAGGATCGCCGCAGCCGCAACCGCCGCGATCGCTATGGAAATCGTGGACACCGAACCAGGCACCGAGCGCGAGGAGGCCGTGGCCGCCGCGATGCGCTACCTTGGGGGAGGGATCGCAGCGCTCTGACCGCGGGCCCGTCGTCTGCCGAGATGTCGCCGACCAGCGCCGCCCGCCGCAGGATGTTCGCGGCCGCGACCGGCATCAGGTGCGGAGCCGCCAGCGAGGCGCTCGCCAGCAGCTCCTCTGCCCAACGCCCGTCTGCACCGCTGTCGGTGAGCCCGGCGACGACCATGGACGCGTCGACGACTAGCGTCACCGGCGGTCCTCGTCGCGGTGAGCGAGGATGCGGTCACGCGGCAGCGTGGAGGCGCTGGCCGCCTTACGGGCGCGTATGCGGGCGACCAGGACCTCGGCATCGGGCTGGCGGGCGAGTTCCATGAGCTTGCCGCGCAGGTACTCCTGAAGGGATCGTCCGGACAGCGCCGCGCGGGAGGCGAGTTCGTCGCGCGTCTGATCCGGAACGTCCCGCACCGTGATGGACGTACTCATAGCATCATTACGCAGCTAATGCTGCTGAAATATAATCGCCTCTGGCGGGCTTGGTCGGAGAAGGTGAGTCGCGCGGAGCGCTACGGCCCGTTCGGTCGATAAAAGATTGATCCCGAACGGGCCGTGCGGCCGGGCAGGTGTACGTGCGCCAGGCGGTTTACCGGGTGCGGTTTCTCACTGGGATCATAGACGGTCTTGACGGTGAGCTTGGTCGGCTTACGCAATGGCCGCGCCAGGAGGATGGCCCTGTTCGCCTCTATGCGTTCGGTGTTACCGCGTTTAGGCATCGTGAGCAAGAGCAGGCCCCGCGGGCTTCAAGAGGCTCGCTGTCCTGGCTTCTTCGTCCCGAGGCCGCCGTGGCGATGCGATGTGCGACCGCTCTTACATTCCCTGCCCGTGATCCGCTGCTTAGGAGGACGCCAGGTCAGTGGTGGTGCTTGCAGTCGGCTGGGCCCAGTGGACCCCCTGGAAACGCAGCACAACCGGCTGGATGCCTACCATGAAGCTGCCGGATACCGTGTAACTGGCAAAGCCGATGAGGATTTCGCCGCTGGTGCCGGCGGACCAGGATTCCGTGGAGGTCCCGTCGGAGCTGCGCGCCGTCTGGCCGGCCGATGTCGTGAAGACCAGGCCGCCGAGAAAAGACGTTTGAGAGGGCGGTCCCACAGGGTTTACGTTGACGGAGGCGTTTAGCCAGCCCGCCATGGTAGTGATGAACTCGTTGTCGCCGAGGGTAAGCTGGAATACCTCTTCAGGAACATGCGTGCCTTGCGTGCCCGTGACGGTTGCTTGCAGCACGCCGTGCGTGACCGTGACAGTTGTTTGCTGCGGGTATCGCGTGCTATAGGTCAGGACCAGTTGGGTCACGACTTCCTCGCCGCCGACGGTTTTGTCTGGGTCGGTGACGACCCAGACTGACACCTCATCGAGGTGCCAGAGCTGGCTGATCTGGTCGTCGGTCACGTCCTGGGAGAAAGAGCCCTCGTCTTGGCTGACTTCTCCGTGCAGGAAATTCTGGCTCACCGGCACGAGGACTGCGTATTGCGCTTCCGGTATGCCGTAGGAAATGCTTTTTGTTGCCGGAACCTTTCCTGACCTGTCAGTTGCCGGGTCCTCGTCCACTGACGTCGCGTAGGCATACAGCTCTTTCAGATCTTGCTGCACCTGGCTGGACCGGCTCTCAAAGTCGCTGTCCTGGTGGTCTGCGTAGTAAGCGTAGAGGCTTTTGATGGCGTTGCAGTCGTTCATGACGCCTTGCAGCTGCACGATCATCTGGCCCCATCCCATATCCGCGGGGTTGCCGAGGAACGCGGTGCGGTTCTTGGTGACGCCGTTGAACGGCACGGACGGGCCAAGGATCTGCTCGTAGGGTTCTACCGCGAAGGAGACCAGTGCCGGGGAGTTCATGGTGAGCGCCGGGAAGCCGATCGCGAAATTGACCATGCTGTCGATGTCACTAGGCGACGTCGCGGCGGGAGGCGCCACCCCCCGGACCCCGGTGAGGCTCTGGTTCATGACGAACTGGACATTCGTCGAGCTCGCCGTCGTGGTCAGCTTAGCCGACACCGAGGCATCAAGGCTGGATTCGGCCGTGAGCCCTAGCGAGGCTTCGACCGCGGTCTTCTCTTCCGCGGTCTGGGACATGAACGTGAACGTGGCGAAGTACTCGCCGCCTTTGCTGACCTGGCTGACAAAACAGTCGCCGTTCGCGCGCGCGAACTCGCTGACCTCGGTGCTGTTGGTGAGCTTGAGGTTCCCTGGCAGCGCCGCATTTGTCATGCCAGTAGTCAGGGTATTGGACGCGTACACTACCACTACCACCGAGTTGGTGGTCAGGTTGAGGTCGTGCACGTACTGGGACTTCGCGTCCGCCGTGAAGGCTTTGTAGCTCCCGCTAACCGAGGCGCCGATCTGCAGCGCGGTCAGCAACTGGTCCGTAGTGGTGCACACCGAGACGTATGAGGTCGACGCGTTGCTGGGCGTGCCCGACGTGCCACGGACCACCGTGTTCCGCGGATTCCCGCTGAACGTGTCGAATCCTTGAAAAAGTACCAGTTGCAAAGGTTCCATGTCTGTCTCCTCATGTGTCCGCGCACGAGTACTGGCGGTGCCGGGTTACCGTGAAGCTGAGGTCTGCCTTGCGGCTGGGCGGATGCCGGAAACCGCCTCACTTACATGCGATCAATGCTTACGACTGCCTCGCCGTATAAGTGAAAGCGTTGCGGCATTTTTGCGGTGCGGGCTGGCGCTCCCGGCCGGTTAATAGCTGGGTCGGGACTCTGCAATGATTTCTCTGTCGCCTGGCCCCTTGAGTACGGAACCATCTACGAGGTGTGACTAAACGCCTTATTAACACATTTGCGCAGGACGCCGTATCCACGTGCTCTGCGTGCGTCGATATTCCTCGCCCTTAACTTGTCTTTCAGCGCCCCTGCCGGGCAAGCACATAGACGATTCATGACACACTCATGAAACCTTTCCGTAGACCGAAGGCGAGACGGCGTCTCCGGACCCTCGGACCCTAAAGCACGTCCGGCAATATACCGGTACTCGCCCTGAGTCTTTGGTGTCTTTCTTGCAAGCTAGCACCGCACCGGCATCGGGTCAACGGTGAAACCATGTCCTCAGGCTGCCACCGCGACATCCCCGAAAACGCTGTTTCGCAGTAACTTACGGCTGATCCCGCTGAGGGCATCTGGCAGGGCGCCGGCCGACAGTTATAAAGGCGGCATGCGGAGCCAGCTCGCGTCACCATCAAGCCCTCGCCCGCCAGCAACAACCGCACCATCGATCGCTCAGGCCGAATAGCTACCACGTAGCCTCCCAGATGTCCCACTGGCTCACGTCGAGAACTTCACCGACGCCGCTCCGGTCATAGATAGGGATAAGTCTTGGACGTTTGCCGTGAAGCAGCTTGCTCGCTGTGGCGTACTTACCGGCGAACCCGGGGCGACCTTGGCCAGCTCTCCGCGTCGTTACTGTAAGGACATTGAGTTTCGCTTACGACTCAGCCTCGGAGTCGACCCGGCTGCATGTTCACTTATGCATCGCCGCCCTCGGCGCAGACGTCCGCGGACAGAGCCGGTTGGTGACACGATGGCGCCGCTAACCATGTCAGAGTCGGGCTGGGCCCAGCCGCAGGATTCCAGTGTTCGGCGTCGTTTACTGCTGTGGGCGAGTCAGAGCCCTGGAGGCGAGCCGCGCTACCGGAGTCCATCTGCGCTGAGATCATGATGTGGATTCCCCTGTTCTTGATCCGGCTGGCGTAGGCTGCGTACCCCGCATAGAGCGTCCTGGCCCGGTCCCAGATGGCCTGCCTCTCGTCATCACCGGCCTCGCGGGCAATGGCCCCTGCTCGTCTTATCCCGGTAGGTAACCCCCGACCTTCGGGTCGGCGCGCATGTTGTGATACCACCCCGGAGTCCGCGGCTGGCCGAACCTGGTCCCGATGACCGCGATGTCCTCGCCCGCGGGCACGCCCAGCAGGGGCACGGTTCGGCGCTGCCCGGTGCGCACTCCGGTCATGGTGACGCTCAACACAGGGATGCCCGCCAGAACTCCGGGCAGGGTGACCTGCCCCCGGCTCAGCCGCAGCAGGACTCGGTCGACGTGATGCAGCGTCCTGGCGGTTCTCGGTGCTGAGCCTCATCGGATGAGCGTTTCCTTCGGGCGCACGACGCAGAACTCGTTTCCCTCCGGGTCGGCAAGGACAGTCCAGGACTCAGCGCCGGTCTGACCGATGTCGACCCGGCGCGCCCCGAGCGCAAGAAGGCGGTCAATCTCCTGATCGCGGTCCGCGGCGCTGCAGGTGAGGTCAAGATGCAGCCGGTTCTTGACCGTTTTGGAATCGGTGACGGGCATGAAACACATGCCGACCGGCGCGGTCTCGTGGGGCCCGATGACGATCTCGTTCGCCCGCTCGGACAGGATCTTCCAGCCGAGCGCCTGCGTCCAGAACCGGGCCAGGCCGGGCAAGTCGTGAGCGTCAACCACGATGTGGTGGAGTTGGACGGGCATGTCGACAGTATGCGCGGCACGCTGGACTGTATCCCGGGAAACCCACTGTTCTGCCGCTGACCCCAGCCAGCTGAGCACGTGACCTGATGGGAAGACCATCACGGAAAGCAACCGAATCGTTGCGCACTTGTGCAAAATATCCGCCCAATGCGTAGTAAGCGGCAGATTGTGCCGGCCTCCCCAGGAGGCCCTTAATGATTGCTCTGTGTGTGGTGCTGAGGCTGCGCCGGGTCGGGCAGCTGGTCGCCGATGGCCGCCGGGTCGTCGAGTACCTGCTCGAGCTCGGTCATCTGGGACCAGGCGGCGCCCAGCGCCCAGTCCGCTATGTCCAGGCGGGCAATGCCGAGGTTCGCGTCGCTGAGCGGGATGGCGCACCGGTCGCGCTGACGGCCGTACTCGGCCAGCGCCGCGTCCAGGTCGCCGTGCCAGCCTTCGATGACGGCCGAGGCCATCAGGTCCGCATCACGGAAGGCGTCGGCGATCCCGCGGGCGATGGCGGGGTCCTTGTGGTGGCCGGCGTCACCGGCCAGCGCCCAGCCCGGCCCCGACGACGTGCGGAAGAAGGTGGGCAGGGCGGCCGTGCCGCGCAGCGGCTCGGCGATCTGCCCCTCGCCGAGCAGGTCGGCCAGCGCGGGACGTGAGCGCCATTCGCTGAGGTAAGCGGTGAGAGGGTCGCGGCGGAACGCGGGGTACTGGCTGCGGGGCGCTTGCACGAAGGCGAGCGCGAGCCCGTCCCCGACCGGGAAGGTGCCGAAGAACCGGCCGGGTTCGAGCCAGGCGTGCACGCCGGTGACCGGGCAGCCGCGCCAGTACGTGTAGTAGGCGAAGGTCACCGGCGGGTGGTCATGGTAGGTCCTCGCGCCGGCCAGCTTGGCGATGCGGGAGTTGCGGCCGTCCGCACCGATCACCAGG
>JBAUAY010000482.1:0-6359 GCA_049676235.1 Streptosporangiaceae bacterium | reverse complement strand
GATAGCCAGCGCCGCGTGGTGATCATCGGTGGCGGATTCGCCGGGCTGTTCGCCGCCAGGGTGCTACGACGCGCCCCCGTCCGGGTGACCCTCATCGACAGGCGCCCGCACCACCTGTTCCAGCCGCTGCTGTACCAGTGCTCGACCGGGATCCTGTCCGAGGGGAAGATCGCTGTCCCGCTGCGGGATCTGCTCCGTAAGCAGAAGAACGCGGACTTCGTGCTGGCCGAGGCGACAGGCATCGACACCGAAAGGCGCCGGGTACTCGCGACGCGGCCGCTCGGGGACCAGCTGGAGTTCGGCTACGACTACCTGATCATGGCGGCCGGGGTGCAGCAATCGTATTTCGGGCACGACGAGTTTGCCCAGTGGGCGCCCGGCATGAAGACCATCGAGCATGCCCTGGTCATCCGGCGCCGGGTCTTCGGCGCGTTCGAGATGGCCGATACCGCGGCCGACCCGGTGGAGCGCAGCCGCTGGCTCACCTTCGCCCTAGTCGGCGCCGGACCCACTGGCGTCGAACTGGCCGGGCAGATCCGCGAGGTGGCCACCAAGACGCTGCGCGACGAATACCGTCACATCAAGCCCGAGGACGCCCGGGTGCTGCTTTTCGACGGCGGGGACGCCCCGCTCGCTCCGTTCGGCCCGGAGCTGTCGGCCAAGGCGGCACGCACCCTGGAAAAGCTCGGCGTCGAGCAGCACATGCACTCGATCGTGACCGATATAGACGCCACCGGGCTGAGCGTCCGCGCTCAGGACGGCACAGTAACCCGCCACGAGGCGGGCACCGTGCTGTGGACCGCCGGGGTGGCAGCGCCTCCGCTCGCGGCGGCCATCGCGGCGGCCACCGGCGCGAAGCAGGACCGGGCTGGCCGCATTGTGGTCGGCGACGACTGCACCATTCCCGACCACCCCGAGATCTTCGTGACCGGGGACGTCATGAGCCTGAACAAGCTCCCCGGTGTGTGCGAGGTCGCCATGCAGACCGGCATATACGTCGGACGACGCATCAAACACGAGGTCGCCGGGAAGATGCCCACCAAGCCGTTCCGCTACCGTGACTTGGGGTCGGCTGCTTACCTTTCCCGCGGCCGCGCGGTTGTTTCCGTGGGACGCGTGCACCTCTCCGGCTTCCTCGCCTGGGTCGTCTGGCTGTTCATCCACATCGGCTTCCTGACCGGCTTCCGCAACCGCCTCGGCGCGCTGGTGAGCTGGTGGCCGGCCTTTGTTCGTGACGTGCGCCGGGAACGGACGTACACCACCGAGCAGGTGGGACTGGTACACAGTACGTACGACGTGCTGCCTCCCTCTATCGCTGGCACTGCGCTACCTGGCGGCACGACCGGTGCAGAGCTTCCCGGTGCCGGCGCTAAGCCCTCTGCGGCTGGCACTGCGCCCTCCGCCACTGGCACTGGGCCCTCCAGCCGAACGGGATAAGTCCTGGCGAGCTAGCAGCTGAACCGCTGGTCGTTCCTCTGCGTCGTCGCGCATCACCTAGCCCACCGGTTCGCGTA
The DNA here is from genome assembly GCA_049676235.1 of Streptosporangiaceae bacterium. Taxonomy (GTDB): domain Bacteria; phylum Actinomycetota; class Actinomycetes; order Streptosporangiales; family Streptosporangiaceae; genus Palsa-504. The sequence goes on along the minus strand of JBAUAY010000482.1, from coordinate 4,845 downwards.
CATGAAACCGACATCACAGCGCCAGAATCGGCGCCTCAGGAGCCCGCCGTCCGCGGCCCCGGCGATCATGCGACGAGCAGGTAGATGCTCTTGCCCGCCAGCCAGAATCCCAGCAGCAGGGAAATCACGATGATTACCTGGTCCCGGTGAGTGTCCAGCCAGGTCCGCAGCGCCTTGATCCTGGCGTCAGCAGCGGTCGGCCTGAACACCACGGCCAGTTCCAGGACCAGGAAGCTGGAGGTGGCCAGCAAGCAGAACAACACCAGGGTCAGGTAATCGGCAGTGCTCGAGAGCTTCGCCTGGACTACTGTCGCCGCGGCGGCCGCCACCAAGGCCCACGGCTGGAGAAAGGCGGCCAGCCCGGCCGCGGACCACATCGATAGCCGGTCCAGCCGCGCCATCCAGGCCGGAGGCTGGCGAGGGGCGCCCATTCGGCGCCATTGCCGTACGGCGAACAGGACCAGCGCGACACCCAGCGCCAACTTGACGGCAATGGCAGCGGTCGACGGCGCTGTGTTCGGCGCGGGCGGCTTGCCCCCGGTCACCAGGACCACGGCGGCGATCACCACCACCAGGCAGGCCAGCCAGCCCAAGATGAAGGCCAGGCCCTTCCTGGCGCCCTTCTCGGCGCTCAGGAGCAGGATGAAAGCGGTCAGCGGAAAAGGTTCGAGGGTAATGCCGAGGCCGATGAGGAGAAGGTCGGCTACCATCCGGCCGGACGCCCGGTATCAACGCCGCGAGCGGCAGTCCAGTAAGAGGGACCGCTCATCGGACGACGACAAGCCCGTAGATGCCGTTGCCGACCAGGATGGCCCCGGCCACGAGCAGAACCCCGATGAGTATCTTGTTCCCGTTCGCCCGCAGCCAGCCGTTGAACGCCGTCAGCCGACGTGTCGTCATGCCGGGCGCGATCAAGTGCAGCAGCAGGGGCACCCACACGAGAGCCACATTGATCACCACGACGACAATGAGGGCTATGGTGGTCATCACGTCGCTGGCATTTGCCGTGGCGATCACCTGAATCGCGGCGATGAACGTGACGCCGGGCGCGAACAGGAGCAGGCCGACCACAAACGCGCTGCCCGGGGCGGGGTTGGCGATCATCCTCGACACAAACCCCTGCTTGGCTTTGTCGGGATCCGGCATCTTGGGCTTTCGCCTGGCGAGCACGGTGCCCACCGCGAGCAACAGGACGCCGAGGCCAAGCCGCAGATCGTACCGGGCCGGGCGCTGACGGTGCAGGTTCAGGCCGGCGTTGCGCAGGATCACGATCACCACGATGCCCATCACCAGGCTCATGAGGATCGCGCCTGCGAGGTAGAGCGTGCCGACCAGCCTGGGTCGGGCTGAGCCGAGGTAGACCGCGCCCACCAGCAGAGCTGTCGGAGAAAGGGCTGCCAGCAGCGCGAGCCCGGCCGCTTGCAGGATCACGGGCGTTCGAGTCCAGGGCGCTCATCCTGACTGCGGCCTGAGCATTTCCGCGCAGGCCCCGCCGTACCGACGGCGTCAGACAACGGACACCTCCTGGCCTGTAGTTCCCGTGCTCGGTTCGTTCACGGTCTCCCGCGCAGGCCTTGGCGCACCTCACCCACGGGGGGTGAGTCCATCACCGCTATCTGGCGACATGCTCGGCTGCATGAGCATCGGCGGGAGCGCCGCATCGAGTACCAGTTCCGCAGCGCCGCACGCCAAGCCGGCGACTTGACGCGCACGGCAGGCCAGCCCGGCGAGCAGGCGGCAGCGAACCAGACGCGGGGCGGGACGGGCCGCGGGACCATTGACCGGCGGCTGCTTGGTTATACCAGCGGCAGCCGCGGTTACCTGATCGTGACCGTCGCATTCGGGCTGGCCGGGACCGGGTTGATCCTGGCCCAAGCGGGCCTGCTAGCTCATGCGCTCGCCGCCGCCGCCCGCGGCGATGCGGCGGCCGCCCTGGCGGGCACGCTGGCGGCACTGCTGGTCGTGGTGGCGGCGCGGGCGGCAGTGAGCTACGCCGGAGAGGTGACGGCGCTTCGCGCGGCTGCGACGGTCAAATCGGGCCTGCGCCGCGCGCTCACCGCCCGCTCGTTGCAACTCGGCCCGCTATGGCTGGGCGGTCAGCGGGCGGGCGAGATCACCACCTTGAGCACCCGGGGCCTGGACGGACTGGATTCCTATTTCGCCCGCTACCTGCCGCAGCTTGTTCTCGCGGTTCTGGTCCCCATCGCGGTGCTGGCCAGGGTGGCGGTGGCGGACTGGCCCTCCGCGGTCGTCATAGCGGTGACGCTGCCGCTGATCCCGGTTTTCGCGGTCCTGGTCGGATGGCATACCAAAGCGCAGACGCGGCGGCAGTGGCGGCTGCTGGCCACCCTCGGCGGGCACTTCCTCGACGTGGTCGAGGGCTTGCCCACGCTTAAGGTGTTCGGCCGCGCCCGAGCGCAGGAAGACGTGATCGCCAAGGTCACCAACGACTACCGGACCGCGACCATGTCCACCCTGCGGGTGGCGTTCCTGTCCGGGCTGGTGCTGGAGCTAGCCGCCGCGCTGGCTACCGCGCTCGTCGCGGTCGAGGTCGGGCTTCGGCTGCTGTACGGCCACATCGGCTATGAAACGGCGATGCTGGTCCTGCTGCTCACCCCGGAGGCATTTTTGCCGCTGCGAGCAGTGGGTGCCCAGTTCCACGCGAGCATGGAAGGTGCCGCTGCGGCCACGCGCGTCTTCGAGATCCTGGACACCCCGACGCCAGGCCTGCCGCAGCCCGGTCCCGCGACGACGCTCGGCCATGCCCATGCGGACTTGCGGAGCGAGGACATCAGGCTAAACGGGGTTACCGTGGTCTATCCAGGCCGACCTCACCCGGCTCTGGAGGGCGTGAGCCTGACCATCACGCCGGGGGAGCGGATTGTCCTCAGCGGGGCAAGTGGCGCGGGCAAAAGCACGCTTCTCGCCTTGCTGCTCCGGTTCACCGTACCGGTGGCCGGGAGCATCACGGTAGGCGACCGCGACCTGACTGCACTTGATATGGGGCCCTGGCGCCGGCAGATCGGCTGGGTGCCGCAGCAGCCCTACCTGTTCAGCGGGACCGCGGCGGACAATATCGCGCTCGGCGAAGCCGACGCGAGCCGCGAAGCCATCCGCCGGGCCGCCCGGATGGCTGGGGCAGCCGACTTCATCGAGGCACTGCCTGCCGGATACGACACGCCGCTCGGCGAGCGCGGCCTGCGGCTATCCGCCGGCCAGCGACAGCGGATCGCGCTGGCCCGGGTGTTCTTGCGGGACCCGCCCCTGGTGCTCATGGACGAGCCCACCGCACACCTGGATCCGGCCGGCGCCCGGCAGATCGGGACAGCTATCGACACCGCCCTGATCGACCGCACCGTGATCCTGGTCAGCCACGGCCAGGGCTGGGACGGCGGCGGCTGCCGGAGCATCCGCCTGGACCACGGGAAGCTGATATCGTCAGCCCGCGCCGCGTGGCCAGCCGACGCGACCGCCGCAGAGGTGCTCCGGTGAGCAGCGAGCCCGCCACCGCGCCCGGGCCTGGGCTCATGACGGTCGGCCGCCGTCCGCTGCTGCGCCTGCTCCGGCTGGCCCGGCCGCTGCGCGGTCGGCTGGTGCTCTCAGTCCTGGCCGGCGCCGCCGCCACCGGCTGCGGCGTGGCCCTGCTGGCGACATCGGGGTTCCTGCTGGCCCGGGCCTCCGAGCACCCGGGTATCCTGGCGATCTCCGTGGCGGTCGTGGCGGTCCGCGCGTTCAGCATCGGCCGCGGCGTATCTCGCTACCTTGAGCGGCTGACATCGCACGATGTCGCGTTCCGGGTCCTGGCTGACATCCGGGTGGCCATCTACCGCCGGCTAGAGCGGCTTGCCCCAGCCGGACTCGCCGCCTTCCGGTCCGGTGATCTGCTCGCCACGCTGATCAGCGATGTGGATGCCACCCAGGACCTGTTCATCCGCGGCATCGGGCCGCCGCTGGCGGCGATGCTCGTGGGCGCGGGCGCGGTAACCTTCTGCCTGCTGATCCTCGCGCCGGCCGGCGGGGTGCTGGCACTCGGCCTGCTAGCCGCCGGAGCCGTAGTGCCGTCGCTCGCGGTGGCTAGCTCCCGGCGGGCAGCCAGGACAACCGCACCGGTCCGCGGCGAACTCAGCGCGACACTCACCGACCTGCTATCGGGCGCCGCCGAGCTGCATGCGTTCGGCGCTCAAGACGCCGCGCTCGCCGCCGTCGCCGAGGCCGACGGCAGGCTGATGGCACAGGCCAAGCGGTTCGCCACCGCGACGGGCCTGGGCAGCGGGCTGATCACCGGCCTCACCGGCCTCACCCTGTGGGGAGTGCTCATTCTCGGGGTGGCGGCTGTGGGGCACGGCACGCTCTCCAGGGTGCCGCTGGCGGTACTATGCCTGACGGCGCTGGCCTCCTTCGAGGCGGTCGCCGTCATGCCGTCGGCAGCACTGCAGCTCAGCGCGGCGCGCGCCTCCGCTAGCCGCATCAGCGTGATCCTGGATGCACCGGAACCGGTCACCGAGCCGGTGGCTCCCCGGCCGCTATCCGCCGGACCCGTGCACGTGCAACTGTCAGGAGTACGGGTCCGGTACGAACCGGACGGCCCGCTCGCGCTGGATGGGCTCGACCTTGACCTGCCGGCGGGCCGCCGGGTCGCGCTCATCGGCCCGAGCGGTGCCGGCAAGTCCACCGTGGCTGCGGTGCTGCTGCGGTTCCGTGATCCGCTCGCCGGGACCGTCACCCTGAACGGCGCCGACCTCGCCAGCTATGCGGCCGCTGACGTGCGGACGCTGATCGGTGGCTGCCTGGCGGACCCGCACATCTTCGATGCCACCATTCGCGACAATCTGCGCCTGGGCCGGT
>JBAUAY010000481.1:0-5118 GCA_049676235.1 Streptosporangiaceae bacterium | reverse complement strand
TCGCCGGCCGGATGGCCGCCGCCGCGGCCGCCTGGCTCGACGCGCTCGATCCGGCGCAGCATACGGCAGCCACCGGTCGCGCGCCCAGCCCGGACGCCGAGTCCGACGCCGAGCGCAGGCGCTGGTTCTACACCCCCACCGACCATGGCGGGCTGCCCCTCGGCGCCCAGCGACCGGCTCAGCAGAGCCTCGCTCACCAACTGGTCGCCACCGGGCTGTCCACCGCCGGGTACGTCACCGTCGCCACCATCATCGGGCTGGACAACGTGCTCGACCACGTCGAGGGCTGGACCGTCGACTGGGGCCGGGAACGGGGCCGCGACCCGGGGCTGTACTACCTTCGGGTGTTCGGTGAGCCGGGCGGCGCGGCGCCGTGGGGCTGGCGCTTCGGCGGCCACCACGTATCGCTGAACAACCTCATCGCCGACGGCATGGTCGTCTCCACCACCCCGTGCTTCTTCGGCGCCGACCCGGCGGTCTCCCCGCTGCTCGGCCCCGCGCCGCTGCGTCCGCTCGGCGGGACCGAGGACCTGGCCCGTGAGCTCGTCCGCTCGCTCGATCCCGAGCGGGCCGCCGGCGCCCTCCTGCTCGACCGGGCGCCGTCGGACATCGTCGGCGGCAACCGGTCGCGGCTGGCGGACGGCGACCAGATGATGCACCTGCGCGACGTGTGGCGCGGGTGGTTCACCGAACCCAGGCTCGCCGACCGGGTGACCCAGATGGGCGATGGCGCCGAGCTGGCCTCCGGCTACGACGCCGGCGACTACCAGCGGACCGCGCTGAGCTGCGTCCCGAAGGGCCTGCCGGCCCGGGAACTGGACGCCGGGCAGCGGGACCTGCTGCGCGCGCTGCTGGCCACCTACCTGGGGCGGGTCCCGGACGGCCTGTCGCCGCAGGCGGACTACGCCGACGAGGCCGCGCTGGACGCCATCCACCTGGCCTGGGCCGGGCCCACCGACCCCGGCGAGCCGCATTACTACCGGCTGCAGGGCCCGCGGCTGCTCATCGAGTACGACAACACCCAGCGCCAGGCCAATCACGCCCACTCAGTGTGGCGTGATCCGGCGGCTGACTTCGGCTACGACGCCCTCGGCGCGCACCTGACGGCGCACCACCGCTGAGGCCAAGAGGTCCGCGGCGGGCATTGTTCCGGCCCGGGTTAAGGCGGCGGCCCTGGCCGTCATTGATCGTGGCGCCTCCGCCTCCCCCGTCTCATGGCCGCTTGGCCATCCATACGGTCCTCTTGGTGCGGACCGCGAGGTCGTCCCGCCGCAGCACGCTGTCGGGCCCGTCGCTGTCGATGAGCGCGTCGAGCGCGGCCAGGTCGTCCCCGCTCATCCGGCCCTCCAGGCTGGACCGGATGCGTTGCAGGGATACCTGGGCGTAGCGGCCGGCCGAGACGGGAAGCGGGGGCTTCAGATCGATGACGAAGGTTCGTTCGGCCTCGATGGCGAATCCGGTTTTCCGTAGGCGTGAGCCCCAGTCGGAGCCGAGATGCGGGACCTGCTCGGCCATTCCTTCAGCCAGGGCAGCATGGCAGCGCGCTTCGAGTCCCAGGCCGGCGTCGTCGGCCAGGAAGCGCGGGAAGGAGTCCATCTCGGCCACGGCCAGGAGCCCGCCGGGGTGGATCGCGGTGAAGACCTCGGTGAGGACGCGATCGGGATCGGCCATGTGGTGGAGGGACCCGGACGCCCAGACCAGGTCCACGGGGTCAATGACTGGCCACGCCGCGTCCAGGTCGGCCTGGACGGTGCGGATCCGGTCTTCCACGCCGAGTTCGCGGGCCTTGGCCTGGCAGCGGGCCAGCAGTTGCGCGGACTTGTCCAGGGCGATCACATCGGCTTCGGCGAAGCACTGGACCATGGCGAGGGCGCCGGTACCGGTTCCGCTACCCAGGTCGAGGATCCGGCGGCGGGGCAGCTCAGCGGAGCGCTGGTAAACCCAGGCGGTCACCTCCGATAGGTAGGAGTGCAGTACGTCAGCGTCCAGGTCGAGAAGCTCGGCCATGGCCGCCCAGTCGGACTCGGCTGCGGGATCGTGCTGGTGGTGATGATTTTCCATGCCCTGACCATATGTCGTTATTGCGTCAATAGCATAGGCTCTTGCGTATGACGCAAGACGGCGATCTCGACGGTCTGGTCCGCAAGCGGATCAGGGGACTGCGCGTAGCCCAGGGCTGGTCGCTTGACGACCTGGCTGCTCGCAGCTACCTGAGCGCTTCCACCCTCAGCCGTATCGAGACCGGCCACCGGCGGATCGCCCTCGATCAGCTGGCCCTGATCGCCCGGGCCCTGGGGACCACCCTCGACCAGCTGGTGGAGTCCGTCGATGACGACGATGTGGTGATCAGGCCGCAGCGCGATGTGGTGCGGGGGGTGACCACCTGGATGCTGAGCCGGGGGCCCGGACCGCACGGCGTATCCGTGGCCAAGATGCGTATCATCAGGCCCGAACCCCGGCGTGGCACCGACGAACTGCGGGTCCATCCCGGCAAGGACTGGTTCACTGTCCTGTCGGGAACCGTCGTGCTGCTCCTGGGCGAGCGGACCATCCTGGTCGAGGCTGGCCAGGCGGCGGAATTCTCCACGATGATTCCCCATGCCGTGGGCGCCCACAACGGTCCGGCAGAGATCCTCTGCATCTTCGACCATGACGGGCAGCGCACCCACCTTCAGCCCTCGTCGTGAGCGAGGAAGACGGTAGTGAGAACGTCACTCGACGCTCAGGCAAACAGCGGGGAAACAATGCTTCACCAGGCACTATCCAGCCCGGCTGGTCATTTCGTCGCGCAATGCCTGCGTGTATCCTCACGTAATAACGTGCTTCTCCAGACCCGGCAGCGCCGGAATCACTGGCTTGGCGGTGAGTTGAGTGAGCAGTCTTAGTAACCCTGACACCGGTACCGGGCCTAGCGTCCGCCCGGCCGCCGTCCCCGCGCCGCGTCGGCACGATCGCCGTGACCCGTGGCTGCGCATGGGGCCCATGGTCGGGATGACGTTCCCGCTGGCCGGTCAGCCCGGCCACGGCAGCACGGCATTCGTGCGGCGCCAGCCGGCCCGCATCGTGGACGGCCGCGCCGAGGGCGGCTACACCGGCCGGTTCGAGTTCATCTGCCCTGGCTGCGGCGATAACCCGTACGTGGATTACTCCGAGATCCCGCCGCGGCTCCAGTGGCTTCGCGGGCCGCGCACGCTGCAGGCGGCCCTGGAGGCGTATGACAAGCACCTCGGGCCGTTTCCCGGCCCGAATGACGACAGCGCCGCAAGCTTAGGTCCTGGCTCTGTCTCTCACCGTGCTGGCGATCGGCGGCGGCCACCACACCCCGCTAGGTGACGAGGTAGTAAATGCTGTTCCCGATCAGCCAGAAGCCGAGGACCAGGGACACGATGATGATGACCTGGTCGGTGTGGGTGTCGATCCAGTGCCGCAGCCGGGCGAGGAACTGCTGCGCTGGCTGGGGGCGGAACCCGGCGTAGATCTCCATGGCCAGGAACGCGGATGTGGCGATGACGCAGAACAGTCCGAGGGTGAGGTAATCCTGCCAGGACGAGAGCTTCGCCCCGACGATGACCGTGACACCGGCGGCGACGAGCGCCCACGGCTGGGTGAGCGGGCCGAGCCCGATGGCATACCACGGCGTCATGTTGTCGATGCCCGTCTGCCATTTGGGGGTCTTTTTCGGCGGTTTCGGCCTGCCCATCTTCCTGTAGTGGCGGATCGCGATCACCGTCAGCCCGACGCCGAGAGCGAGCTTGGCGGCCAGAGCCGCCAGCGAGGGAGCCGTGCTGGGCTTCGGAGGGTTGTTGCCGGTGACGAGCACCGTGAACGCGATCACGATCGCGAGCGACAGCAGCCAGCCGAAGATGAACGCGGCGCCCTTCCGCACGCCGCCCTTGGACGCCAGGACCAGGATGAACGCGGTGAGCGGAATCGGTTCGAGCGTGATCACCAAGCCGATGAGAACAAGGTTGAGGACGATCATGTGCATCCCGATCTGCTGGCCACGTCGGTACCACCGAGCGTCTCGACCGTGGGCAAGAGCCCGACCGGGCAACGCGTCACCGGCGCGACCGGGAACCTCTCGGTGGGATCAATGCCGGGCTCGTGGCCGACTGCGGGCGCACCGCTCATCGAACTGCCCGGTGCGCGGCACGGACATGGATTTGACTGGCGCAAGTCGCGTGGCATCAGATCAGCTGAAGCTGGCGGGCTCGGCGGACCGCCTCGCCGCGACGGGAGGTCGCTAGCTTGCGGTAGATATTTTTGAGGTGCGTCTTGACGGTGTTGACGGTGATGTGCATCTCGCCGGCGATCTCAGCGGCGTTTAGCATGTCTGAGAGGTGTCGTAGCACCTCCTGCTCGCGTGCGGTGAGCGGCTCGACCACGTGAGTCGCGGCTGTTTCCGGGGCGCCCGGCGGAGCCGCGAGCTGATCGTGGCGCTCGGCCGTCGAGAACAGGCTCCGGTGGCTGCGGGCCAGTGCAGGGTCACTGCGCAGCATCGGCTCGATCCAGCCACGTTCCAGGGCGAACGGCAGCCTGATCTGCTCAGGTGCAGCCAGTCGCAGCGCCGACGCAAGTGAGCGACGGCCTCGCGGGTGGTCGCCGTTGGTGTAGCTGACGCGCGCGTCCACCAGCCACGCTTGCAGGCGCACCCGATCAGGCGTTCCGCCATCAGCCGCTAGCGCGGGTGCGAGCACGCGCCGTGCGTTCTCGGCGTCTCCAGAAGCCGCCCATGCGTGCGCGAGAGCGACCGTGGCCTCCGGCGAGGTGCCGCAGCCGACACGTCCGGCAGCCGCGAGTGCGGCTGGGGTATCGCCAGCGGCGGCATACGCTCGCGACTCGGCCAGGCTCAGCCTTTGGTCAAGCCAAGCCGGAACGGACCATCCCGACCGTGCCCTGGCGACGCTCTGCACGGCCGCTGCGGCGCGTCCCTGGGCCAGGCTGCCGTATGCCGCGGCCAGCCAGGCCACCGCCCCGATCAGCTTGTCCGGGGTTACCCCAAGGGCGGCGTCCGCTCGCTCGAGCAGGCTGTGCGCCTCGCGCAGCTCATGGTGTCCCAGGTGTACCCAGGCCAGTGCGACAAGCGCCGCGGGGCTGGGATGCGGGACGGGCGGCCGC
>JBAUAY010000480.1:0-4593 GCA_049676235.1 Streptosporangiaceae bacterium | reverse complement strand
CTTCGAGGGGGGCACCGCCGACCCGATGATCGTCTCGTGGCCGGGCCGGATCACTTCCACCGGCCTGCGCCGCCAGTACGTGCACGCCGTCGACATCGTGCCGACCATCTACTCGATGCTCGGGATCAAGATGCCGGACGCCGTCAAGGGCTACACGCAGTTCCCGCTCGAGGGCGTCAGCTTCGACGCCACCCTCAACGACGCCACGGCCACCACGGACAAGCAGACGCAGTTCTACTCGATGGGCGGCACCCGGGCGATCTGGCACCAGGGCTGGAAGGCCGCGGCGATCTCGCCCGCCGCCCCCGACATGTGGGCGGGCTACGCCACCCAGCGCTGGGAACTGTTCAACACCGACGAAGACCCGACCGAGTGCCGCGACCTGGCTGGCGCCGAGCCCGAGAGGCTGCAGGAGCTCATCCAGCTGTGGTGGGCCCAGGCCGGCCAGTACGGCGCCCTGCCGCTGGAGAACCGCAACGCCCTCGAGATCCTCACCACCGACCGGCCGCAGCTCACCAAGCCGCGGAACCGCTACGTGTACTATCCCGGCACGGCCGAGGTCCCCGAATCGGTCGCGCCGAACATCCGCAACCGCTCGTACACGGTCGCGGTCGAGGTGACGATCGACACCCAGGACGCCGCCGGGGTCCTGTTCGCGCACGGGGCCCGGTTCGGCGGGCACGCCCTCTACGTCAAGGACGGCAAGCTCAAGTACGTCTACAACTTCGTCGGCGACCTCGAGCAGATCGTGGAGTCGACCGAGGCGCTGCCGGGCGGGCACGCGGCCGTCTCGGCCTCCTTCGAGCGCGACGGCGATTCGATGCCGGCTGAGGGCACCCTCACCTTGTATGTGGGCGAAAGGGAGGTCGGGCAGGGCCGGATCAAGACCCAGCCGGGCAAGTTCTCCATCGCCGGTGAGGGGCTCAACATCGGGAAGGACGGCGCCGAACCGGTCACCGATGACTACCCAGGCGAGTCGCCCTGGTCCTTCACCGGCGGCACGATCCACCGCGCGGCGGTCGACGTCAGCGGTCAGCCGTTCGTCGACCTGGCCGCCGAGGCGCGGATGGCCTTCATGCGTGACTGAGCCACCGCGAGGTCGGCCGCTAAGCGACCTCGAGGATCTGCCGCAGTAGTGACAGCAGACCCTGCGGATCTGGCACGGTCACGTCAGCCTGCTCGGCGATCGGACCCCGGCCACGGGAACTCACTCCGACCGTCAATTTCGGTCGGCCACTGCGCTGCGCCCAGGCATTCACTTCGGCCATGGCGGGCAGGTCGCCGAGGTCGTCGCCCGCGTAGAAGGCGGCGGCCGTATCGTCGTTAATGAGCTCGCGGATCGCCGTCCCCTTGTCGATGCCCGGAATGCAAATCTCGAGGACTTCCTTGCCGGGCCGCACCCCAAGCCCGGCCGCAGCCGCGACCTTATCGACCGGAGCGCGCAGCATCTCGAGCACGCGTTCTGGCTCTGCGGTGAGGCGGGCGTGTATGACCAGCGACAGTCCTTTGTCTTCGATCCACAGGTGCCGATCATGAGCGAGGCTGGTCAAGAGACCGGGCAGGCTCAGCCGTAGCTCCTGCAGGCCAGCTGGGATCGCCGGAGTACGGAGTTCACCCGCCTGCCACCGTTCGGCGCCGTGCGTGCCGTAGATGACGATGCCGGGTACGGTACCGAAGCCGCTGACGCGGAGCAGCGACGCCACGGTCCGGCCGGTCACGACGGCGAGAGTTGCTCCCGTGGCCCGCACGTCGCGCAGGATCTGTTGGGCACCGGCCAGCGGACGGGCGTCGTCCGGGTGTGGTGATATCAGCGCCAGCGTGCCGTCAAAATCGAGTGCCACCAGGGCCGAAGAAAGCGCCGTGCCCAGCGGATGCAGGTCCGTGATCACCGCTCGCCGACAGTGACCAGGACCTTCACGTGATTTCCTGACGAAGCGAGCTCGAAGGCCTCGGCGACCTGATCCAGTGGCCGCGTGGCGGTCACGAAGTCGGCCGTCCTGACGGCTCCCCGGCCCAGCAGATCGGCCGATTCCGCGTAGTCCTCCGGGAGATAGGTGGCGCTGCCCTGGATGCGGATCTGGTGGTCCTGCACGATCGGCAGCGGAACCGTGACTTCCCGGGCCGGGACACCGACCACCATGACGGTCCCGCCCTTGTCGGCGATGGCGATCGCCTGGTCCATCGAGGACTGGATGGCGACGCAGTCGAACACGATGTCGGCGCTGCCGCCGAGCGCCTGCCGCACCTGCCCGGCGACGTCGGGTGCGCGTGCGTCGATGGTCGCATCGGCGCCCAGGGCCGCGGCTCGCTCGCGTTTGGCGAGATTTGGATCGGTGCTGACCACCTTTCCTGCTCCGTGCGCGCGGAGCACCGCGAGGGTGAACAGCCCGATGGTTCCGGCGCCGAGAACGGCGACGGCCCGGTCGGCCACGTCGCCCGCCAGGCGCACGGCGTGCACCGGCGTCGACAGCGGCTCGATGATCGCCGCGGTGGGATCGTCCAGCGTGTCCGGCACCGGATGCAGGCGGTTCGCGGCCAGGGTGAAGTAGTCCGCCATGCCGCCCTGAGGGTAGCCGCAGCCGAAGAACTGCAGGTTTTCGCACAGGTTCTCGCGTCCGGAGGTGCACATCTTGCACGTCCAGCAGGGCAGGTCGGGCTCCACGATGACCCGCTGTCCTGGCGCGTAGCCCTCGACGGCGGAGCCCGCCACCTCGACGACCCCGACGACCTCATGGCCCGGCCGGTAGGGCAGCGAGACAAACGGGTGCCGCCCGTGGGCCGCGTGCAGGTCGGATCCGCAGACGCCGGCCGCCAAGGTGCGGACCAGGGCCTCGTTCGGGCCTGGGGCGGGGACGTCCGCCGCCTCGACAGCGATCCGGCCCGGGTAGACGACGACGCGTCGCATGCTAGTCAGGGCAACCGCCTCCCGTAGTGATCAAGATCAGCAAAGGTCTTCCGCACTCCGTCTTCGAGCAGGGCGGTCAGGATCGAGCTGTACACCCGGGTGAACCGGGTGTCGTCGGCCAGGTCACCGAAGACCGCGCGGTTGTCCTCGAGAAAGGCGGTCGGGTGGCCGCGTTGCCGGCCTGCTGCGGCGTGCAGTTGCGGCGCGAGGACGTCGTCCATCTCGTGCGTCTCGCCGTTCTCGTCGGTGCCCTCGGCATAGCGGGCCCAGCTGGCCACGACGGCCGCCGAGCGGGTGAAGGGACCACCGGCGGCGAGCTGTTGCCTGATGACGGGGAGCAGGAACTTGGGTATGAGGTCGGATGCGTTGGCGCACAGCCGGGCCACGGTGTCGCGGACCTCGGGATTGGAGAATCGCTCGATGAGCTGGTTCGCGTAGTGAACCAGATCCACGCCGGGAACCGGCCGCAGGGTCGGGATGGCTTCGGAGGTCATGTAGTCCAGCAGGAACCGGGCGAACAGCGGGTCGGTCGTGACCTCGTGCACGAGCCGGTAGCCGACCAGGTAGCCCGGATAGCACAGGGCCTGATGGCTGGCGTTGAGCAGCCGCAGCTTCATCAGCTCGTAGGGTTCCACGTCGGAGACGATCTGCACGCCGACGTCTTCCAGTGGCGGCCGGCCGTCGGCGAAGTTGTCTTCGAGCACCCACTGCGTGAACGGTTCGCAGAGCACGGGCCACTGATCGTCGACGCCGAACCGACGGCTGAGCTCGGCGCGATCCCCATCGGTCGTCTGCGGCGTGATGCGGTCGACCATGCCGTTGGGGAAGCGGACGTGGCGGGCCATCCAGTCGGCCAGCCCGCGATCACGCAGGCGGGCGAACGCCGTGAACGCACGCTGGCCCACGTGGCCGTTGCCCTGGATGTTGTCGCAGGACACGATGCTGAAGGCGGGAATGCCCCGGTCGCGACGACGAGCCAGCGCCTCGGTCACCAGCCCGAAAACGGTGCGTGGTGCGGCTCCTGGTCGCAGGTCGGCCACGACCGACGCATCGGAGGCATTGAATTCACCGGTGACGGCGTCGAGGTTGTAGCCGCCTTCGGTGACGGTGAGCGACACGATCCGGGTGGCCGGCGCGGCCATCTTCTCGATGGCGGCCTCGGGATCGTCGGGGGCGAACAGGTACTCGACGATCGACCCGATCACGCGGGCGTCCCAGCTGCCGTCGCTGTGCCGGAGGACCAGGGTGTACAGCCCATCCTGGGCGGCCAGCACGTCGCGCATCCTGGCGTTGGACGGCTGCAGGCCGATACCGCAGATACCCCAGTCCATCGCCGCGCCGTTATTCATCAGCGTGTCGATGTACATCGCCTGGTGCGAGCGGTGAAAACCGCCGACGCCGATGTGCACGATTCCGGTCGTGACCCGGCGGCGATCGTAACGAGGCAGGGCCACCTCGGCGTTCAGCCGCGTCAGGGTTTCCTCCGTCAAGCTGGTCAAGCTGCCCCTTCCGTTGAGCATCGACTCAGGGCCGGGACGATCCGCCGGAACCTGGCGTGGCGTTCGGTGTGGAAGTCCGCCATCGCCGGGTCGGGTTCGGCCGCGAGGCGGGCGGGCGGCGCCAGCGGCCCCTGGATGTCGTCGAAGCTGAGCAGACCGGCCGCGTGCGCCCCCAGCAGGGCGGCGCCC
>JBAUAY010000479.1:0-1821 GCA_049676235.1 Streptosporangiaceae bacterium | reverse complement strand
GTGCTGGCGGGCGCGTGGACTGACACCGGATGGCCAGACACGATGGAAGGCGCGGTGCGCAGTGGCCTGGCTGCGGCCGTTGAGCTACGTAATACCGTTCTTACCTCAACGATAGGGGTACGTCAGTGACAGCTGTTATGCCTGAGGGAGTGGCCTTGGCCCGGGACCTAGTCGGCCCCGCGATGGAATCCGCGATCGCCCGGCTCACCCCGGACGTACGCGTCGTCGCGGCGTACCACCTCGGCTTCGCCGACGCCGCGGGCAACCCGACCGGCAGTGGTAGAGGCGGCAAGGCGCTGCGGCCCGCGCTGGCGCTGTTGTCTGCCCGCGCCGCGGGCGCGCCGCCGGAGCGCGGCGTGACCGCCGCAGTGGCGGTCGAGCTGGTGCACAACTTCTCCCTGCTGCACGACGACATCATGGACAACGACGCCGAACGCCGGCACCGGCCGACGGCCTGGACCGTGTTCGGCGTCGGCGCGGCCATCCTGGCCGGGGACGCGCTGCTCGCGCTGGCCCAGGACATGCTGCTGGAGGACGGCAACCCGCAGGGCGCGTGGGCGGCCCGGTGCCTGTCCGCGGCGGTGCAGCGGCTGATCGGCGGGCAGGGCTCGGACCTGGCCTTCGAAAAGCGTGACGACGTGTCGCTGGCCGAGTGCCTGGACATGGCGGGTGACAAGACCGCGGCGCTGATGGCGTGTTCGTGCAGCATCGGCGCGGTGCACCTGGGCGCGCCGCCGGCGCTGGCGATGGGCCTGGCCGGGTTCGGCGCGCACGTCGGGCTGGCGTTCCAGCTTACCGACGACCTGCTCGGCATCTGGGGGGCGCCCGAGGTGACTGGCAAGCCGGTCCGCGCCGACCTGCGCGCCCGCAAGAAGTCGCTGCCGGTGGTGGCCGCGCTGAACAGCGGCACGCCCGAAGCGGCCGAACTCCGCGCCCTGCTCACCGACCCGAAGCCGCTGAGCGAGGACGACCTGGTCCGGGCGGCCGATCTGGTAGTCGCAGCGGGTGGCAAGGACTGGGCCGAGGCCGAAGCCGACACTCAGCTCGCCGCGGCCAACGCCAGCCTGGCCGACATCGACCTGGCCACCGACGTCCGCGCCGAGCTGACCGCGATCGCCGAGTTCATCACGGCGCGCCAGTGGTAGATCCTGCGGTCCTGGAGGCTGGCCGCGACGCCCTGGAACGAGCGCGTGACCACGCGCTCGGCCTTCAGCATGCCGACGGGTGGTGGCAGGGCGAGCTCGAGACCAACGTGACCATGGACGCGGAAGATCTGTTGCTGCGCGAGTTCCTCGGCCTGCACGACGACACGGTGATCGCGGCGGCGGCACGCTGGATCCGGTCCCAGCAGCGGGACGACGGCACCTGGGCCAACTTCTACGGCGGCCCGGGCGACCTGTCCACCACCGTGGAGGCTTACCTGGCGCTGCGGCTGGCCAGCGACGATCCGGACGCGCCGCACATGAAGCTGGCCGGCGACTGGATCATCGGCCAGGGCGGGGTCGAGGCGACCCGCGTGTTCACCCGGATCTGGCTGGCGCTTTCCGGCCTGTGGTCGTGGGACGACCTGCCGGTCATCCCGCCCGAGCTGATCTACCTGCCGGCCTGGTTCCCGCTCAACATCTACGACTGGGGCTGCTGGGCGCGGCAGACCATCGTCGCGCTCGCCGTGGTCCAGTCGTTCCGCCCGTCCCGTCCGCTCCCGCTCACCATCGACGAGCTGAAGACCGGCGTTACGCCTAGCCAATCGCTTGACGACCCCTGGGCCCGCGCCTTCACCGCCCTCGACAAGCTCCTCCATCTGATCACCCCGGATATGTC
>JBAUAY010000478.1:0-1788 GCA_049676235.1 Streptosporangiaceae bacterium | reverse complement strand
GTCACCGTAGCCGGCGGGGTGCCGACGATCTGGGCGGGCGTCCTGGCGCACATGCGGGCCGAGGGCGGCGACCTGTCCTCGCTCCGCCTGGTCATCGCGGGCGGCTCCGCGGTGCCGCACGCGATGCAGGTCAGGTACGAAACGGAACTCGGCGTGCGGTTGCTGCAGGCCTGGGGCATGACCGAGACGTCGCCGTTGGCCAGCGTGGCGAACCCGCCGCCTGGCGTCAGCAAGGAGGAGGAGTGGTCATACCGGGACAGCCAGGGCCGGCTGTTCTGCGCCGTCGAGGGTCGGCTGGCCGGGGACGGCGGGGCGCTGTTGCCGAGCGACGGCGAGGCGGTCGGTGAGATCGAGGTCCGCGGCCCCTGGATCACCGGCTCGTACTACCGGGATGACGACCCGGCTAAGTTCCATGACGGCTGGCTGCGCACCGGCGATGTAGGGACGATGGACGAAAATGGCTTCATCCGGCTGACCGACCGGGCCAAGGACGTGATCAAGTCCGGCGGCGAGTGGATCTCCTCGATGGAACTCGAGAACATCCTGATGGCCCATCCCGACGTGGCCGAGGCCGCGGTGATCGGGGTCGCCGACGAGAAGTGGGGCGAGCGGCCGCTCGCGGCGGTGGTGCTGCGGTCCGGTGCAGAGGCAACCGCCGAGAAACTGCGGGCTTTCATGACCGAGCAGATCCCGCGCTGGCAGCTTCCCGAGCGCTGGTGCTTCGTCGCCGAAGTGCCGAAGACCAGCGTGGGCAAGTTCTCCAAGCGGCAGATGCGAGAGGCGTATCAGCGCGGCGACTACGAAGTCATCGAGGTCCGCTGAACGCCCCGGCGCAGATGCTTTGCCGGAGCTGGGTCTGTGCCGGTACGCTATGGCCCACCGCACCCGCGCGTGCGGGTGGAGGATTCGCCTAGTCCGGTCTATGGCGCCGCACTGCTAATGCGGTTGGGTGTAACCACCCTCCGGGGTTCAAATCCCCGATCCTCCGCCTCCTGAGCAGCGGCTATACCCGAAGGTTCATTACGGGTAGGCCGCTGCTCTCTGCTTTCATGGCACCTTGCGCGCACAATGCGTGCACACGGCCGACTTCCGGCCTGATTTCTATCTCATTTCGCACCTGCGCCGCCGCGCAGGCCTCAGTCATACCCGGATTCCGGTCCGGGTCTCCGTGACGAAAAGGCCAGCCCTGGTGCGCGAACACCGGCGGCCGCCTCGGAACCACTCCCGCTACCACCAGAGAGGAACCTTCCAAATGAAGGTAACAGCGGCCGGGACGCCAGTTGTGCGCTCGCGGCACGAGATCTGCGAGCTCGCCCAGCTAGTGAACACTGGTGAGTGCTGGCAGGTGCCGGGCCAGCCGTGCACCCCCGAAGGCGACCACGTCGCCAGGTTCGGCCGGGCGATACGCTGCAGGCTGGTCAGCGGTGATGACCTGATCGCGGTCCTTCAGGCGCTCGACGCGTTCACCAGCGCCACCATCGTCTGCGACATCCCACGCTGCCTAGACACTGCTGCCCGAGTTCGGGCACCAGGCGATCCGGGCGCTGATCACTGACGCGCTCGGCGTCGCCCCGGACCTTCCGAAGACGGCCGGCACCGGCTGCGGCCTCTGCCGCCTGCTCGCGTAGACCAGCACCGTCCCCGAGGAGATCACCTGCCTGGCCTCCTGGCCGCGCGGCATCGTTCCTGCAGGATGCCGCGCGTGTTATCAGAGATAATGCGCCGTTACTTCTGATAGTTCCACAGTCGTATCCCGGCGGTGATGCGCCGGGCAGCTTAGGCCTGAGC
>JBAUAY010000477.1:0-5177 GCA_049676235.1 Streptosporangiaceae bacterium | reverse complement strand
GGCACCGATGACCGCGTCGCCGGGCTCGTCTACATCGCCGCCCTCGGCCCTGACGAGACCGAGACCTCACAGGGCGAGCAGGACAAGTTCCCGGTCACGCCGGCCTTCACCCAAGCCGTGGTCGCGGACGGGCGCGTGTGGATGAAGCCGTCGGCCATCGGGTGCTTTTGCGGCGACCTGCCCGAGGAAGAGCAGAAAATCGTCTGGGCAACGGCCAACCCCCCGGCCGCGACCTTGTTCGCCCACAACGTCCCGGGCGTGGCCTGGAGAACCAAGCCGTCCTGGTACATCGTGGCCAACAACGACCAGTCCGTCCACCCCGAACTCGAGCGGGCCGCGGCCAAGCGGATGGGCGCCGCCACCTACGACATCGACAGCAGCCACGTCCCCATGCTCTCCCACCCCGACTACGTCCTCGACGTCATCCGCACCGCCGCCACCTCCATTTAGCCTCTGGGAGCAGCCATGGCAGTCAAGCCGAGCATTGTGTTCGCCCACGGGATCTGGGCGGATGGCTCGTGCTTCAGCAAGGTGATTCCGCCGCTTCGGGCCGAGGGGTATCAGGTGATGTCCGCCCAGTACGGCCTCGACTCCAACGTCGAGGACGTCGCCGGCGACGGTCCGCACCTTCGGGCGGGTCAGCAGCCCAATCCTCCTGGTCGGGCACTCCTACGGCGGCAGTGTCATCACCGCCGCGGGTACCGATGACCGCGTTGCCGGGCTGGTCTACATCGCGGCGCTGGGCCCGGACGAGACCGAGACCTCACAGGGCCAGCAGGACAGGTTCCCGGCCACGCCGGTCTTCTCCCAGATCGACGTCGCCGACGGGCGTGTGTGGCTGAAGTCGTCGGGCATCGGGTGCTTCTGCGGCGACCTGCCCGAAGAACAGCAGCAGCTGGTCTATGCGACCCACTTCGCCCCGGCGGCGGACCTGTTCCTCCACAACGCCCCCGGCGTCGCGTGGCGGACCAAGCCGTCCTGGTGCATCGTGGCCAACGACGACCAGACCGTCCACCCGGACCTGGAGCGGGCCTCGGCCAAGCGGATGGGCGCCGCCACCTACGACATCGACAGCAGCCACGTCCCCATGCTGTCCCACCCCGGCTTCGTGCTCGACGTCATCCGCGCCGCCGCGGCAGGCGTTTGAGCCCGCGTCCTTTCTGAGCCCCCTGCTCCTCGACGGCGGGGGAGCAGGGCTCAGGAAAGAGCGACCTCACAAAGGGAGAAGCCGGTGGCATCCGAACAAGTGCTTGACATAGCCGTGCGTCGCCATGTACTCACCAGCGAACGGCCGTTTCAGGTAGTCCTGGACGGCATCTACGCCGGTATCAGCCAGCCGGACATCGGGGCGCTGTTCGCCAGGCTGGCGGCTAGTACCTCTTATGAGGAGTTCACCGCGCTGGTCCGGCAGGCGCAGGGCAGCGCCGGCCTGTTCCGGTTCTGGCACCTCGACGACGACCACGTGCTGGCCCTGGACCCGCAGGCCCGCCACCGGGCCGGGCGCCGCCTGGTCCGGCTGATCGCCGGCAACCCGGTCACCATGGGGCAGATGACCCGCCACCTGCCCGCAGCCGGCTCCTACGCGCCGGTCACCATCCTCATCCAGGAACTGCCGGACGGCAGAACCCAGGTGGCCTACGACACCGTCGCCAGCGCGATCGCGCCCTACAGTGACGCCGCCGCCTCCCAGGTCGCCCAGCGCCTGGACGCCGAAGTCCTCAGCCTCCTCCGCCACGCGACCGGCAGGCCGGCCACCGCATCCCCCTGAGCCGCCGCGCCAAGCCCGTCAGCCAGACGAACACCGCGACTGCCCATGATTACCAAACCCCGGCCTGGTCACGACCGTCATCCTGAAGGCGGTACGGGCCGTCACCTGAACGGCACGACCTCCACGGAGGATGCCCCGCTGAAAGTCGGCGGCGCCTCCATCAGGCGCGCCAACAGCTGACTCTGAGCAACCCTGACAGCTAGCGCGCGGCGGCCGGCTGCCGCAGCCAGCCGGCCGCGGCACGCCGGTCCCGGAGAACGCTTGGCGCGGTCGCAGACGGCCGTGAACGCACAGGCCTGAAAGCCGACGACCGCGAACAGATCGTCCCTGCCGATTGCCGGCTACCGGCGGAGTGGTGATCATGAAAGCAATCAGCGCGAGCCCCCGGTCAGGGCAGCAGGCGGACGGCAGCACGGTCGTGTTCCTGCACGGCCACCAGCTTGAGCGCAACCTGGCCCGGGCGGTCACGGCCGAGGCGGCCGGCACGTTCGTGCTGGTCTTGGCCATCACCAGCGCCGCCGTCGCGGCGGCCTTGTCCCGGCCTGTGGCCGGGCCCCGTACGGGTCCCTGGCTGTGCCCGTGGCCGGCGACCTGGCCCTGGCCATCGGAGTCGCTAGCGTCGGCCACATTTCCGGTGCCCACCTCAACCCCGCGGTGACGCTCGGGCTGGCCGTCAACAAACGCTTCCCATGGGCCTGCGCTCCTGGCTACGTCATCGCCCAGTTCGCCGACGCGGCCGCCGCGGCCGCCGCCACCTGGGGCCTGTACGGGAATCAGGCCAGGTCGATCACCCGCCTTGGCGCCACCACCCCGGCGGCGGGGTTTCCGCGGGGCGGGTGCTCGCGGCGGAAGCCGTTGTCACCTTCGTACTGGTCCTGGTGGTCGTGGCGGTGGCCACCGACAGCCGGGTCCCGCGGGGCATCGCCGCCATGGCCATAGGCGCGGCCCTCGCGGTAGCCATCGTGATCAGCGGCCCGGTCAGCGGCGCGGGCTACGTGGCCTGTCATCGGACGCGCAGGGCGCGGGGCGCACTGTTGTGACCGGTGCTGTTGCAGGCGGCAGCTGTGAACCGCCCCGTTGGGTCCGGGAACCGGGGGACATCACGTTGTGGATCAGGTGGTCTGGTGCGGGCGGGTGTTGGCGCGGGCGACTCTTGCGCCCCATTCGATGAGCTGGGGACTGCAGTCGTCGTGCGCGGTCTGGCATTCGATCAGCACGGGGCCGCCTTTGTACTTGCGTGCTTTGCTGATCGCGTCGGCCAGTTCCTCGCCGGTTGTCGCAGTCAGGCCCAGTCCGTGGCCATCGTCGGCGTTCCAGGCGTCGATCAGGCCGGCGTAGTCCCAGTTCTTGAAGTAGTTGTACGGGCCGTCGTGAATCGCCGATTCGGAGACGTACCCGCGGTTGTTGACCAGGAAGATGACGGTCTCCTGACCGTGACGGATCATGTTGGCCACTTCCTGGGCGGTCAGCTGGAAGGAGCCGTCCCCGATGACCGAGACCAGCCGCCGGTCCGCCTCGAGGCCCATCGCGTAGCCGAAGGTGGCCGGGCAGGCCCAGCCGAGGGATCCCCATTGCATCTCGATCTCGAACCGGGCGCCGCCCGGCAGGCGGGTGAACGCGCCGTTGAACCACGAATCACCGCCCTCGCATAGCAAGGTCGATTTCGGGTCGAGGTCCTGCTCGATCTGATGCCACAGCTCGGCCCTGGTCAGCTGAGCTGACGCGTCGCCGTTGCGTGCCGCGAGCGCGGCGGCCCCGGTCGCGATCCGGTGGAACTGGGTCAGCGTGGCGTCGTTGCCATGGACGTTCCTGGCCAGCCCGGCCAGGAAGTCCTCCAGCGCGACGTTGGTGTACTCGGCGTCAGCGAAGCGCACGTCCCGGGCCGAAACGTTGATCATTTTCTCGGCGGGCGGTTCGCCGGTCCAGCCCGCGGTGGTGTAGTCGCTGAACACCGGCCCCGCCGCCACGATCACATCGGCCCAGTCCAGGACGGCCTCACAGCCCGGGCTGCTCACCGGGCCCCAGTAGATGCCGATGTACTGGGGGTGGTCTTCGGGGAAGAAGCCCTTGGCGTCCGGCATTACCGCCACGGCGCAGCCGAGGGCCTCGGCGACGTCGCGGAACGCGCCGATCGCGCCGTGGGAGCAGCACAGGTGCGCCCCGGCGAGCAGGATCGGCTTCTTCGCGCTGGCCAGCAGGGCGGTCGCCCGGCCGACGGCTCCGGCCAGGGCGTCGGAGTTGCTTTCTTCGGGGGCCATGATGGCCTCGTAGGGCCCCGGCTCGGGGCAGGGCGCATCGGACAGGTTGCAGGCGATCTCGATGTAGGCGGGCTTGCGCTCGCGCAGCGCGGTGCGGATCGCGTGATCGATCATCGATGGCGCGTCACCGGGGTGCACGATGCGGACCGCGGCGCAGGTCACGTACTTGAACATCTCGTACTGGTAGGAGAAGTCGTGCGTGCCCAGGCTGTGATGCAAGAGATGGCTGGTGCTGGCGTCGTTGGTGTTGTACCCGGACGCCACGAAGATCACCGGCAGCCGTTCGGCGTAAGCCCCGGCCACGCCGTTGAGCGCGGAGAACGATCCGACGTTCATGGTGGCAACGACCGCGCCGCAGCCGTTGACCCGGGCATAGGCTTCCGCGGCGTAGGACGCGTTGAGCTCGTTACAGCAGCCGATCTGCTCCATGTTCTTGTTCGCCAGCAGCTGGTCGAGCAGCACCAGGTTGTAGTCCCCGGGCACCATGAAGTAGTGCTTGATACCGATCTGCTCGAGCCGCGTCGCGAGATAGTTACCGATGGTGAATTCAGGCATGACGCCACCTTCCTAATTTAATGAGGGCCACATCTGCTGGTTGTTCTGATTGACGGTCGGGGGACAGCTTCGCGGTGTGGTGATCGACCGCCTGCACGGTGGTCATCTCCCTCATCTGCCTCGTCCTTGCGTGTCAGCCGTTCTGGCCTGCTTGTGCCGCCGCTGGGCGGGCCCGAGGGTCTGGGATCGCCTGCAGAACAGGAAGCTGCCCGCGGCCGCCGCGGCGAGCGCGGCGAGCGCTGCGGAGTAGACCACGGCGGTCTGGTGCAGGCCGAAGTGCGTGGTGGCCACCCCGGCCGCCACAACGAGGACACTGAACGCCAGGTAGAAGACGACCCAGATGGCGGCGACCAGTCCCGCCCGCTAGCCGGGGCTGGCCAGTGCGGTCAGGACGCGGTAGGCGCCCGCGAAGAACCCCGTGCCGACGCCCGCGCCCGCCACCGCGGTGCCGGCCAGGAACGCGGCAGCCGATGCCGTTTCGATCGCGGCCAGGGTCATCACGGCGCCGGCGAGCAGGGCCAGGCAGCCGGCCAGCATGGCCGACGGCGGGCTGAGGGCGCGGCCCGCGACCGAAGCCGCACCGCCCGTCCCGGCGA
>JBAUAY010000476.1:0-11814 GCA_049676235.1 Streptosporangiaceae bacterium | reverse complement strand
GCCGATTCGCTTAGTGAAAATCGGCAGGGAGGATGTGGAGCCGCTGGGCCGGGTGCGGCGGCCGGGCGGGGGCCGCAAGCGGGCGGCCGACGTGGACTCGGGGCTGCGCCCGGCGCTGCTGGCCCTGGTAGAGCCGCAGGAGCGGGGTGATCCGATGTCGCCGCTGCGGTGGACCACCAAGTCGACCCGCAACCTGGCGGCGGAGCTGACCCGCCAGGGCCACCGGGTCGGCGCCGACACCGTCGGTGACCTACTACGGGCCGAGGGGTTCAGCCTGCAGGGCAACGCCAAGACGATCGAGGGCCAGCGGCACCCGGACCGGGACGCCCAGTTCCGGTACATCAACGAGCAGGTCAAGGCCCATCAGGGCACCGCGGACCCGGTGATCAGCGTGGACACCAAGAAAAAGGAGCTGGTCGGTGAGTTCAAGAACGCGGGCCGGGAATGGCGGCCCAAGGGCCAGCCTGTGGCTACCCGCACGCATGACTTCCCCGGGGACGGCGTGGGCAAGGCGGTGCCGTACGGGGTCTATGACCTGACCGCTGATGCCGGCTGGGTGAATGTGGGCACCGACCATGACACCGCCGCCTTTGCCGTCGAGTCGGTCCGCCGCTGGTGGACGGCGGCCGGCCATAGCGAGTACCCGCGGGCCCGGCGGCTGCTGATCACCGCGGATGCGGGCGGCTCCAACGGCTACCGGACCCGGGCGTGGAAGGCTGAGCTGGCCGCGCTGGCCGTGGAGACCGGGCTGGAGATCACCTGCTGCCACTTCCCGCCAGGGACGTCGAAGTGGAACAAGATCGAGCACCGGCTGTTCTCCCACATCACGATGAACTGGCGGGGGCGGCCGCTGACCAGCCACGAGGTCATCGTGCGGACCATCGCAGCCACCAGCACCCGCACCGGGCGGCGGGTCCGCGCCGAACTGGACACCAGCGCCTACGACACCGGGGTCAAGGTCAGCGACCGGCAGATGGACGCCCTGCCGCTGACCCGCCACGCCTGGCACGGCGACTGGAACTACACCCTCCATCCTGAGGATTATGACCAGGCCGCCGGTGCCCCCGATCCGTTCGACCGGCCCAGCCCTGACCTGGCCTGGCTGTGCCACCCAGCCCTGACCGGGCTATCCGCCCCGGAGTGGGACGCCCTGATCACGACGCTGATGACACTCCATGACCAGCGGCGAGAAGCGGACCGGGACAAGCGCCGCGGTCACCGCCCCCGACTGGCCGCTCCGGGCGCCGGGCGCCGCCCCGTCCTCACCCTGGCAGACCGGCTCCTGGCCACCGCCCTCCACCACCGCCTCGCCCTGCCACAGGTCGCCATCGCCGCCCTGTTCACCGTCCGGCCCGAGACGATCAACAGGCGCATCCGCGACGTCCGCCAGCTCCTGGACCAGGCCGGACACGCCATCCAGCCCGGCCCGGACCGGCTCGCCAGCCTCGATGAGCTCTACAGCCTCGGAGTCGCGGAGGGCATCGCCATTCCAGCAGAGATCAAGACAGCGTGTTAATCATCTGCAAGCTCTAACCGTGCTGCTCCCCGTCACCTCAGCCGAGCATTGATCCAAACGGACGGTGGTGCAGCCCCGCCAACTGCGAGGTTATCGGGTGACCGGCATCATGGGTGACAGGAGGCATCCCGATGAACGCACCGAACGACAACACCGCCGCGAAGGGTCTGCGCGGCTGGTGGCTATCTCCTGCGCGACCCGGCATGCAACGCTGGATCTCGCCCTGGGAGTACCGCCACCTCCGCGGTTCTGGGGTCACGCGTACTGCCGCTGGCGGCTTCCAGCTCGGCATCGGCCTCGTTCTGCTCTCGCTCGGCCGTAGCGCGGGAACCGACCAGGAGCGACGCAAAATGTACCGGTTGTCAGCGTGGTTCCTGGTACCCGCGGCGGGGAATCTCGCGGCTGGCTACTGGTACATAACTGTCGCTAGCTCCGGATCTGCCCGCCCCTGAGCCAAGTCAGCTGAAACGAGCTTGCCGAGGTGCGGGATAGCTACTGCCTGTGCGGGTCGCTGTGGGGCAGCCAGGCGTCGGATCGGTGGATTCCGAGGTCGCCGACCTCGTCGGTGAGGGCGTCCACGACAACCAGGACGGCGGCGCGCTCCTCGCCGCGGCGCCAGACCAAGGACCAGGTCCAGTAGACCTGTGGCGCGATCACCGGGCGGCGGACCAGGTCGGACGGCAGCGGCGTGGTCTGACCTTTGGGCGCGTTGACGATGGGGCGGCGGCTGCGGCGCACGTGGTCGAAGAAGGCGGGGCCGGTAATGCCGCCGTCAGAGATCCGAACCGCGCGGGCGCCGGTGTCGCGGGCCAGCTGTGCGGCGTACAGGTTCCACGATCCCCACGAGGTGGTGTCGTCATCGAGGAGAACAGCGGTGTCCTGGGCGTGGACATCGCTGGTGTCGTCACCGGCGGCGACCGCGTAGAGGCGGTCGGCGCCGATGAGCCGGGCGCTGAGCCCGTACTGCTCCAGGTCCTGGGTGGGCACCCAGCCCACCGCCAGGTCCAGGCTGCCGTCCGCGACCCGGGCGGCCTGGGCGTGGGAGGGCGCGATCCACGCATCTATGCGTAGCTGCGCCACCGCGGACGCGCGGGCGGTCAAGTCTGCGGGCAGCCAGTCGACGTAGCCGAGCCGGACCGGTTCGGAGCCAGACATCTGGGCGGCGCGGCGTTGCAGGTCGTCGGCCCGGTCCAGCAACGCGCGGGTGTGCGGGAGCAGGGCCGCGCCGGCCGGGGTCAGGGCCACCGAGCGGCGGTCGCGGTCGAACAGCCGCACCCCGAGGTCGTGTTCGAGCGCCTTGATCTGCTGCGACAGGGACGGTCCAGCGATCAGCAGCCGCTCGGCGGCCCGGCCGAAGTTCAGCTCCTCGGCCACCGCGACGAAGTACCGCAGCTGGCGCAGCTCCACGCCTTTCACGTTACGTGCCGTGGAAGGCTGCGCCTACCAGCAGTGAGGAAGCCGGTCGTGGCGCCGGTCCTGGTAGCAGGCGCACGGTGGAGCCAGGGAAACCCGAAGGCAACCCTTTGACGGACGAAGGAAGGTAATCCGATGATCGAGCAAGCGAACAATGTGCGGAAGCACCTGGGCAGGTTCCTGATTGCTGATCCCGGGCGATTCGCCGGCGGCTCCGCGGTGAGTGACCCGTTCGGCCTGCTGGCGGTCGAGCGGGAACACCTGACGGTGCCGCGGTCGCCGCAACATGAGGGGAGCCCTCAGGCGGCCGCCCCCGCAGAACGGAGCACCCAGCCAGACCCTTCTGGGGACGTGACTGGCCCCACGGAAAGCAGCGCCGCTGGACGATACCGCCGGCCGGTAACATCGACGCCGCTCGCGAGGCGGTGTGCGCGTGGCTGGATGAACATCACGACGGCACGCTCGCGCAGATGGCTGAGGATCTCAAGTGTCGTTACCCGGCGTATCCCGACGAGATGGCGGTCGTCCTGCGCGGCATGATGGCCGCCGAACTGCGGCGCCGGACCCAGCCGGGGATTGTCTCAACCCGAGGAGAAGACGGACTCCCCTGAGGTACCTGTCCCACTATCCTGCCGGTATTTTCTGGATCTTCGCAGTTGAGGGTGTAGCGGGCGTGTGACGTCGTCGAGCTATCCGGTCTTCAAAGGCCCGGCGACCTTGTAAGTGCTGAGGGTGACGCCGGACGGCGTTGCTTTCGTGCCGGCGAACTCGAATGACCGTGCCGGGGTTCCTTCCGCAAAGAAGCGCTTCCCCGTGCCCAACAGGACCGGATAGACGATCAGCAGGACTTCATCCGCAAGCCCATGTTCGAGCAGCGTCGATGTCAGCGTGGAGCTACCCCAGAGGACAAGGTCCGGGCCGTCCTCCGATTTGATGCGGCGAACGCCCTCGACGATGTCCTGTCCAAGGCCCTCGAACGGGCCCCATTCAAGACTTTCCGGACAGTGGGTCGCGATAAATTTTGTTGCTGCATTGAGGCGATCCGCCATCGGACTGCTCGGCGCCTTTGGCCAGAAGCCCGACCAGAGATCGTAGGTGCGACGGCCAAGCAGCAGATCGAAGCTCTCGCCTTGTGCGGCGAGCGTTGCATCCAGGCCCGCGGGAGTCCGATAGGGAGCGGTCCAGTCGCTGTAAGGGAAATCGCCGTCGTCGGCGGAATGCTGGATCACACCGTCCAGCGAGATGTGTTCGATGATTTTGAGCTTTCTCATTTGAGTCTCCGTGTCCCGAAGTTGGCGTACGTCTAGGCGTGCGCGGCGGACGCGCCTCGTTCAGCCAGCACCGCGTCGAGTTGGGGCATCGCCGCGCGGAGTCCTTCTTCCATGCCCGGGACGGTTTGCTCCATGGCATCGACGCTTGAAAACCGGGTGACGCAGGTCATGCGCGATCCCGTCGGCGTGGCGTCGAAGGTGAACTTCATCGACGACAGCATATTCTCGTCCTCGGCGTTGTCTTCGCCGTCGTACGCCTCGAACGAGTTGATTGGATTTACCGCGGTGAACTTCCAAGAGCCGCTCCACTTTTCTCCGTTCGGCCCGGTCAGGAAGTACTCGGCGCGACCGCCAACTTTGAAATCATGATGGGTGAAGGTGGCGGGGGCGAAGGGCGGGCCCCAAAAGCGCTCGAGTTGCCGCGGGTCGGCCCAGGCGTCCCAAAGGCGTTTTTGCGGAACAGGAAAGTCGGCCACGACGGTGAGGGTGAGCTTTTCGGGGTCTTTGGTAACAGACGTAATTGGCATCGTCATTTTCCTTTCGGTAGAAGAACATCGTCGAGCTGCGCCACGCGCTGGCGCCAAATGGATTCGAAGGAGTCGAGAAGTTCGCCGGCGCGCTGGAGCCGCGCGCGGTTGGTGGAGACCAGTTGCTCGCGGCCGTGGGTGCGCTTCTGAATGAGACCCGCGCGCTCGAGCACGGCGACGTGCTTTTGCACGGCGGCGAAGCTCATCTCGTAGCGCGCAGCAAGATCGGACACCGACGGCGTTTCCGTGAGCGACCGCGCCAAGATGTCGCGGCGCGTGCCATCGGCCAAGGCACGGAAGAGCTGGTTGAGCGACTCCTCGCTCTCCTTTCGAAGTACAACCATGTGGTTGTACGTTAGTCTCGCCCGATCACTTTCGCAAGGCCGCTGTTCGTCGATGACGAGCACGTAGAAGTCGAGGCCACCTGGGGCTACCGGCGCACGGGCGCGGCCTACCGCGAACCCGACCGGGCCCAAGGAGAGAAACTGATGCAGCAGCTGATCGACTCGGTAAGCCACGGTGTGCCCGCTGCGTTCGGCGAGCTCGTCACGCTTGGACGGACGCTGAAGAAGCGCGCCGCTGACGTGCTCGCCTACTTCAACCACCCCGGCACGAGCAACGGCCCGACCGAGGCGATCAACGGGCGCCTCGAACACCTCCGCAGCTCCGCCCTCGGGTTCCGCAACCTCACATCGCCCGATCCCTACTCGAGACCGGCGGGTTCAGGCCGCAACTACACCCTCGATCGTGAAGAGCCTATTTTTCTGCTGCTTTCAACGGCTCCCTTTATGAGGGCATGGTATGGCATGTATTTATTTCCCGAGGAGAGCGCCCTCTGGGTCGGGCGGCCAGCTCTTGGCGCTCATAGCACCCCTATTATCACGCCTCGCTATATAGTACGGTGCGATGCTATGGCACTATTAAATGCCCTCTTCGAGGGGGCTACCGTAATCGATATGACCACGAATTCCGAACCGCCCGAAGCGGAGGCGAGCCACGCAGAATCAGATCTGGTGGCCGAACGGTTGGCTTACTCGGTCGATGAGGCGGCTCGCCTGATCGGGCTCTCCCGCGATCTACTGTATGACCAGATGCGATGCGGGAATCTACCCTTCGTGAAGGTAGGCAGGCGGCGGCTCATCACCCGGCAGCACCTGCAGCAGTTCCTGGGCGTGGCGCCCCAGCGATGACGATGAATTATTGACGGTTAACCAGCAACCGTGACGACTGCGACGTGGCTTGTGGCCGGTGGTATCGATTCGCCAGCTAGCCGCAAGCCCTCGAAATGGAACTCGATGGCTTCCCGCATCGCGGCTTCGGACTCCTCCAGCGTGTCGCCGGTCGCGGCCACGCCAGCGAGGTCAGGGGCGTAGGCGCTGTAATTGGCGGAGCCGTCGCCCTCGATCACGATCGCATACTGGCTCACGACTCACCCTCCCGATCTGATCAGCCTGGCCGCCGTCTTCGTTCCGGAGCGCGGCACCGGCCCTGACAAGCCCCGATGCTGGCCCCCCGCCGGCTGATCACGCTGACTGCGGGAGCGGCTTGACCAGAGGACCTCGCCGCGCGGCGTCCTGGGCACTGATCTGCCGGAAGTAGACGAAAGCGCTGTCCACGTCCTCCACGACGGCCCACGACCACGCGCGCGGGGCGCCAGCCACCAGCACCGCGCCCGGTGTGACGGTGTCCTGCGCGACTGCATCGCCGAGCCGGGCGATATTGCGGCCCTGGTCGTCTTCCAGGTTCAGGTCAGCCGGAAGATCGATGTAGATCATCTCAGTGCTCCTCCCTGTCGACGGTGGGGTTATCCACGATCCGGTGCGGCGCGGCGGCTAGCCGCGCGACCAGGCTTTCCAGGTCATTGCCTTCGTACACCACATCGTAATGCGGCCGCTGTCCGGTAGCCCACAGCTGAAGCCGGCACTCGGCCAGGCCAGCCACGGTGAACTCGGCGTACCGCTCGAACTTGACCAGCTTGGTCGATTCCAGCAGCTCACGCGGAAAAGCGAGGTCGGCGACCCAGACCGAAACCCCGTAAAAGCCGTAGAGCTCGTGATTGAGCACAGCAGCATGCCGCAAGTCGGCCGGATCAAGCCCGGTATCACCGAGAACACCCCGGAACACCAGCTCAACCGGTCCCGGCGGCGGCTCGTCCCGAAATGCCCGTGTCCTGGCCATCGCGCTACCCGAAGATCTGGTCCATGACCTCGGCGCCGCGCGTCAAGGCCGGCACGATCTGATGCCGGTACACCAGCTCTGTCGTCGAGGTCTGGTTGTGCCCGGCCAGCAGCGCGATCGCCTCCACCGGCACGCCGCGGGCCGACAGCAGCGACACGAACGTATGCCGCATCTCCCGCGGCACCCATCCCGTGCCTAGCCCGGCCTCCTCGGTGATCGCCCGGAACATCCGCCGCACGTTGTGGTCGTCCATCGGCGTCCCCACCGCCGACGCGAACACGAGCCCGTGGTCCTGCCACAGCGGCCCGGCCGCCAGCCGGTCCTCGGCCTGCCGGACCCGGTGCTCCCGCAGCGCCTCCACGCACTTCCGCGGCAGCGCCAGCGTCCGCCGGGACTTCGGCGTCTTCGTGTCGCCCCCGGCCCGGTCGCCCCGCCACACGAACACCGCCAGCTGCTCGTGATCAAATCCGGCCTCCGGCACCGGAACCCACTGCCCGCCGACCCAGGCGACCACGTGATCCCACCGCAGCGCCCGCGCCTCTTCGGTCCGCAGCCCCGACAGCAGCGATAGCACGATGTACGCCTCCAGCCGCGTCCCCCGAGCCGCCGCCATCAGCGCCACCGCCTGCTCCAGGGTCAGCGACTTCGACGGCCGCCCCCCCAGCTGCCCCTTCGGCGGCTTGACCAGCGCCGCGACGTTCGGCCCCACCAGGTCGTCCCGCTCGGCGTGCCGGATCGCCCGCACCAGCACGTTGTGCGCCATCTGCACCGTCCGCGTTGACCGCCCCGACGCGATGCTGGCCAGCGCCTTCTGCGCCGCTCCCGCGGTGAGCTTCGTCAGCTCGACCGTGCCTAGCTCCTCGCGGAGCGCCTTCGCGATCGTGTTGCGGTACACGGTCACGGTCGCAGGCGCCAGCCCGTCCAGCCCGTTCTCCAGCCAGTCATCCAGCGCGTCGTTCACCGTATAGTGCCGCCGCGGCCGCACCCCGCTCTCCACCTGGGCATGCAGCTCGCGAAGCTTCTCCCGGACCTCCGTCTTGGTCCGGCCCATAACCTTCCTGCGGACACGCGTCCCCGACGGGCTGTAGCCAAGGCTCACGACGCCGACATACCGGTTCTTCGCCTCGTCCCAGTAGATCGAGTCCTCGCCGCGCCCGCGACGCTTGCCAGAAACCACCGTCATCGAAGCCACTGTAACTCGATTGGCTCCCCTATTGGCTCCCCGACACACTTGCCGAGAATCACGTAACGCCCCTACCTGGCGCGCCCGGCAGGATTCGAACCCGCGACCCGCTGCTTAGAAGGCAGTGATGGTCGAGCGCTGTAGTCTCTCGCGAAGAGCCAGCATGAGGCCAGGTCGTCCAAGAGCGATATCCGCATAATTATCTGCTCTCACATGGTGAGACGAGATTGTAAGCGGCGAGCAGCTCGAGACATGCCTAGCTTGCGGCCTGAGTAATCATCTCAGAAGCGTGAAGTGCGACCCGCCGCATCCGGACCATCAAGGTTGCCGAGGGCACGACCTTGCCGGATATGTAGGTCGACAGGCGGGATCGCGAGGTTCCTATTCGCTCCGCGAAGTTCTGCTTTGACATCCCGGATCTGGCCACGAGGGCCTGCACTTCGGATGCTACATCCGCCCGTTCCGACTCCGTGGCCAGCTTGCGCGCGTGGGTCACGACACCCTCCAGCAGCTCGGTGGTGCCGTAAGGATGGGAGAAGTGAATCGCTTCGAGGACCTGATGGGCGACCGGGCCCCAGGGATCGGCCCGAATCGCGGTTGCGAGCCGACGCCAGTCCGGAAGGGTGCCCCGTTCAATGGCCGCGAGGATGCCTTCGAAGGGCCACGTCTCCACCGGGTCATCCGGGGACGCGTCGATGTTGCGGAACTTCAGGGCAGTGGTCATTGCACCATCTCCACAGCCAGCGAACGGCAGACGTCGGTCACGTTCTCCCAGTCTGCCCAGCGTGCATCCAGGCCCTTGTACCGGCCAAGTTGGCCGATGGTACGAGCGTCCGCTGGCCTAGGGTCTGCCAGTTGCCGGGCGAGCTGGGTCGCCACACCCTCCGACTCGGGACCCCGCTGATCGGAGTAGTAGGCATCAATGTGCCGGAGTACATCGGCGGCGTGAGCGATCCCATACCTGTCAGAAAGAGCCGCCACGTCAAGGTAATCCCGTACTTGGTTACGCCGGACAATCAGGTAACCCTTGATCCGCAGCGTCTCATCTGGCGTCGGTACCCGCAGCACGTGTCCCGACGGCAGCTCCACCTCCGTTACCTCCAAGAGCCTGTTCCGAATGAGCTGGCGGACCCCGGATTCGATATCGCCCAGTTCGCCTAGGATGATCCTTCCCGGGGTCACCCGGTTCGTCACCCATCCGTCCGTCGCTTCGATCGCTTCCAGGACAGCGTCGAAGCGGTCGCTGAGATCCTCCAGCACATGGTCGTGGTCATAGGAGAACCGGTGATTTGCCCACAGCGCCGCAGCAGAGCCGCCGACCAGCACGGCGTCGGGAACGACCTCTTGGAGCCTTGCCGCTGACTCGAGCACGCGGATCAGTTCGGGCCGCGCGAGCCCAGGAGCGTCAGATTCCGATCCGGCCATCCTCGTCACCCTCCAGTTATCACGCCTATTGTATCAGATGTGATACCGATTCATTGGGCTATGACACGAGCGCAGGACCTTGCCACAGCCATCCCCTCGCAAATAGGACCTCGAACCCGTACTGACCTGCACACGGCACTCGCGAACTCACTCGTTGACAGCGTTAGATGCGGCGAAGAATTTTGCTGGGCAGATTCGCGCGCTCAGTGGCGGAAGGGGCTTCGTGACGGCGACGCCGGCCCTGACAAGGATGCTGAGATCGAGTTCCCAAGCTGTGCCAGAACGCCTTCGCCAGAGCGCAAATGCTGCATCAATATGCTGACTGACCTCGTCCGCGGGCAATCCCGTAATGGTACATAGATGCTTGAATGCTACGGTGGTCTTTCCATTTATCGATGCCAAGCCAAAGTGAGTGGTGGTGTGGCAGTCGGTGCACAGGCAGATGAGCCGACGTAGCGCCTGCACGTTGTTCGAATCGTCATATGCCCAGCGCTCGTGTGCTTCCAGCCACCGGCGAGCCTCCCGGTCTTGGCCTCGTCGGCATACCTCACAGCGTTGGTCTGCCCTGTTAGTGATCATCCGGCGCAGACGTTCCCAGTCGCGCTGATCGACACAAGAGCGCACGTTGCTGAACCAGCAGCTACTCGGCACGAGGTCTACGAACAGGCCAGGACCGAAGTTGCGGTCTTCGCCAGGAAGCAGATTAGGCACGTCCGGCAGTGCCTGCCAGCGATCGAGCGTTCTCATACCGGGTCCAGGCGCGTACCAGCGCCTTGCTGTCGGGTCCCATCGAGCCCCATGCGCTTTTGCCTCATCCTTTTCCGCGAAAGCCACATCGAGCCAGATCCTATTGTCGGCCACGACATCTCTCCTCGTGTAGACGGCCTTCTATCCCGCGATGCATCGCGGCACCGGCAATTTCGGCCTCCGTGCGTCATGGCTGCGATTTACGTTAGCGAACGTTGCATCTATGGAGAAATAAAATTAATGAGGTGAATGTGCTCCGTGAGGCTCTGATACTGCTCGCTCCAGCGGTTGGTCGGCTGACGAACTCGTAACACGGGCGGCCGTGGCCGGTCGGCCAACCCTTTCCAGGGATCCCACATTCCATCGGCACATGGAGCACGGACCAGGGCAATCGTGCCTCGAGTGTCTGGAGCCTCGATTTCCGGCGGTCGCATTACCTGATCAGAACCCGGTCAGGCCAGGTCCGCGAGCAGGGTGTCGAGGGAAAGTTCCTCCTCGATGCGAACATCGTGGCACGCCATGGCGGCCGCCAGACCCGGATCCCAGGGGGTCGCGACCGGCTCGCCGGTCAGCCGGGGCAGCCGCGTGGCGACCTGCAGAGCCAACACTGCCGTTGCCGCGGCCTCATAAGCGTGCCTGTCGTACCGCCACGGCTGCCAGTGCGACTGTCCTTGGCCAACTCGCTGACGAACCGCGCCGGCGATCCGGATACCGCCCCAGTCGAAGTCGCCGTGGTAGCGGAACTCTGCGCCGCCCGCCGCCAAGAGGTCAAGCAACTGCCATCCGGCGGCGGATGGCTGGCCGCCGACGCAGACCAGTGGCGGGCAGCGGCTGCCGAGCTCATCCGCGGCAGCCGCGATCACCACGGGATTTTCGCAGATCCGCACGAGTCTCGCTGATAGCGCTTCATCGTGGCAGCGCAGTTGCCTGAGGGTGAGCACCGCTGGCTGTCCGGTTTCCTGGTGCAACGCCAGCACCTTGCCAAGGGCGGTGTGGCTGTCGCCGGGCAGGCCGAGGCACAGCACCAGCGAGGAGAGGTCGTCAAGGTGAACGCCCACGCAGGCCCAGACTGTACGGCGGGAGTCCGCGCTCACGTCAGCCGCGAATGGAAGGCCGACCAGTGCGCGGACCGCGGACACGGCAAGCGTCCCGGCCGGGCGGCCGTCATCGAGGGCGTGCGCGTCGCCGCAGCATTCGGCAGCGAGCCGCCCGATTGGTATTCCCCGCGACGGCAGTCGTCGCAGCACTGCCGCCAACTGGTCAAGCAGCGCCAGGGCCTCATTAGGGGACGGGGCCAGGCGGCGCACGACGCCGGTTGCGTCGAGCCACCCCCGCCAGGCGGCTAGCTCGGTGCGGCCCGCCACGGCCTCGTCCAGCGGCGCGAACGCGGCCGCCCAGGCAGACGCCGTATCCGCCCGGTCGCGGTTGCGGTCCCGGAGCGGACCGCTCAGAAGCGCTACGGCCTCAGCCAGTCCGCCCGGCGCGGCACCGCTCTCGCGCAGGACCCGGTCCACCTCGGGCAGCGACACCGACAGCGACGTGCCGGAACGGGGC
>JBAUAY010000475.1:0-1783 GCA_049676235.1 Streptosporangiaceae bacterium | reverse complement strand
GACGGCGATCAGCGCGGTCGGCGCGGCGGGATTCTCGGTGCTCGTCGGGCTGCTGCTCGGCGAGCGGCCGACGGCCCTGGCACTGACCGGGATCGTGCTGGCGCTGCCGGCCATCGTCGGCGTGTCCGCCAGCGCGGCCTCGGCCAGCAGCAAGTCTGACGAGCAGGCGGCCGATGATCCGACTAGCCCGGCTAGCGCGGCGAGACGGCCGGCCATCGGGGTGGCCGCGGGCCTGGTGGCGGGGGCCTGTTTCGCGTTGCTCTTCATCGGGCTCAACCGGGCTGGCTCGGGCAGCGGCCTGTGGCCGGTCGCCGCCACGACCGTCGCCGAGCTCGCGGTGGCCCTCGCCGTGGCCGCGGCCACCCGCAATCTCAGGCTGCCCGGCGTCCGGCCACGACTGCTGGCGATGACCACCGGGGTGACCGGGACCTCCGGCACCATCTTGTTCTTCTTCGCCAGCCACGAGGGTTTCCTGGCGGTCACCGCCGTGCTCACCTCGCTCTATCCCGCGGTGACGATCGTGCTGGCCCGGACCCTGCTGGGCGAGCGGCTGACCGCGCTACGGCTGGCCGGGCTCACCCTCGCGGCCGCCTGCGTCGCGCTGATCGCCGTCGGCGGGGCGGGCTTAGCAGGCGCTGGCTAAGAAGGACGCTGGCTAAACTCCGCTGGCTAACCCCACCGACCAGGTGTGCACCGGCTCGTTGGAGTGCATGTGCTGGATGTACCGCAGGGTCATCTGGCGCAGCGCCTCCCGGCGGTCCAGCCCGTTGCGGGAGGTCAGTTCGGCCACTGTGGACATCTGCCAGACGGCGCCGGTCTGCCCGGTCAGGCAGCGCTGCTCGATGATGCCGAGCAGCCGGGCGGCCACGGCCTCGTCCACGCCCCAGCGAGCGAGCCCCTCGTGGGCCAGCGGCAGCAGACGGCGCAGGATGAGCTCGGACACCGGCGTATCGCCGACACCCGGCCAGTACAGCTGGGCGTCCAGGCCGTGCCGCGCGGCCTCGTGCAGGTTCTCGGCGGCGGTGGTGAAGGACATCTGCGTCCAGATCGGCCGCTGCGCTTCGGCCAGGGACCGCACCAGGCCGTAGTAGAACGCGGCGTTGGCCACCACGTCGGCGATCGTGGGACCGGCCGGCAGCACCCGGTTCTCCACCCGCAGGTGCGGCCGGTCGTTGACCACGCCGTAAACGGGACGGTTCCAGCGGTAGACGGTCCCGTTGTGCAAGTTCATCTCGGCCAACTGCGGGATCGACCCGCGGTCAAGCACCGCCAGCGGGTCCTCCTCTTCGCAGATCGGCAGCAGCGCGGGGAAGTACCGGAGGTTCTCCTCGAACAGGTCGAACACCGAGGTGATCCAGCGCTCGCCGAACCAGACCCGGGGCCGCACCCCCTGCTCCTTCAGCTCGTCCGGCCGGGTGTCGGTGGCCTGCTCGAACAGCGTGATCCGGGTCTCGTGCCACAGCTGCCGACCGAACAGGAACGGGGAGTTGGCCGCCAGCGCGACCTGCACGCCGGCGATGGCCTGGGCGGCGTTCCAGTAGTCGGCGAAGGCGTCCGGGCTGACCTGGAGGTGCAGCTGCACGCTGGTGCAGGCGGCCTCGGGAGTGATGCTGTCGGCGTGGGTGAGGAGCTGCTCGCGGCCGTCGATGGAGATGCTCATGTCCTCGCCGCGGGCGGCGAAGATCTGCTCGTTGAGCACCCGGTAGCGCTCGTTGGCCGACATGGTCCCCTCGCTCACGTCGTGTTCGGCCAGCGTGGGCAGGATGCCGACCATGACCAGGTG
>JBAUAY010000474.1:0-4523 GCA_049676235.1 Streptosporangiaceae bacterium | reverse complement strand
CGTTGAGCTCGATGGCCATCACCGAGTTGAAGGGCAGGCCAGTGCTGTTGACGCCTAGCTTCCGGCACGCCTCCTCATGGCCGAGGGTGTGACAAACCAGGGCGAAGACAAAAAGCTTGGAGATGCTTTCGATGGCGAACTCCTGGTCAGCGTCGCCAACCGAGAAGAGCCGCCCGCGAACCCCGGCGACACACACGCCGAAGGCGCTGGGCGACGCCGCGGCCAGGGCAGGAATATAGTCGGCGACGGCTCCCTCGTCGAGATGGAGATAGCGCTCGTAGCCGGCGGAGATGATGGCCTGCACGTCAGTATCGGGCGGCAGCGCACCGGTCGATACTCGTTCGGTCTCAGGATGATCGCCGGGGAGGGAACCGTGGTCCATGTCCATCCTCTGGCTGGCGAGTGCTGGCCGACCTCCACACGATAGCCGGGCTCGGCCGGCCCGGTGCCACCGGGCCAAGCTGCCTACGTCAGGGCATGTAAGACTGACGCCAGCGAACCCGGCGATCCGGCCGGTCAGCCGGTAGCGTTCATAGCAGCAGCCCACGTACAGGAACACTCGGTGATGCTCGGCCTTCAGCAGTCCGCTCGCAAGCCAGGCGTCCCAGCCCCGGCTATCGCGTCGTCCTGCTGGTCCGGGCGGGCCGGACACCGGGACACCCCATGAGCCTGGTGATCACGATAGGGCTGCTTGGTCTGCTGGCCAGCGTGTCGCCGAGCACGATCGTGGTGTTCATCCTGTTGCTCGCCACGGCCAGGGCGCGCGTCAACGCGGCCGCCTTCTTGGTCGGGTGGAGCGTCTCGCTGATCGTCGTGTTCGCCGTGAGCTACGCGGTCGGGGGAGTCCGCGCCACTCAACACGGGAGCGGCAGCACCGCGGTGGATGTCATCGAGATCTTGCTCGGTGTCGCCCTCGCGTTGGCTGCCGGGCGGCAATGGAGACACCGGGATCGGCCCAGAACCAGCTCAGGGGTCACCAAGAAGTTCACCACCCGCCTGAAGCAGCTCAAGCCGTGGGAAGCGGCCAGCGTCGGGGTGCTCGAGCAGCCGTGGACCCTTACCGCCGCCGCCGCCGTGGTTCTCGTGCATCACCATGCGGCGTTCCTCGTCGTCGTCTTCGCCTTCCTGGCCTTCGCTCTCCTCTCGACGGCCACCGTCGGCCTGATCTTCTTGTACTTCGCCCGGCGTCCCGGGCAGGCCGAAGCGCACCTGTCCGACCTGAGGGATCGTCTCGTACGGGCCGGCCCCGCGATCATTGCGATCGTGTCCGCTGCGGTCGGCGTCTTCCTCGTCATCGACGGCGTTACCGGCATCGTGGGCAGCTGAGACGCCGGTAGTGACGGCGATCGACTAGCGCGTCCCGGCCGCGAGTTCACCTACGGCCGGGCCGCGCCGTCGAAGTTCCCCGCGTACCAGCTGGTGTTCATCGGAATCTTCTCCACGTCCTCCCCGGTCTGCGGCGCGTCGATGATGTAGCCGTCGCCCACGTACATGGCGACGTGACCCACGCCGTCGTAGTACAGCAGGTCCCCGGGCTGGATGGCGGAGGTGGCGATGTGCGGCAGCGCCGCCCACTGTTCGTAGGTGTCACGCGGGATCGCTACCCCGGCCGCGGCCCAGGCGGTCTGGGTCAGCCCGGAGCAGTCGTAAGATCCAGGACCGGTCGCGCCCCACTGGTAGGGCTTGCCGAGCTGCGCGTAGGCGAAGGCGACGGCCTTCCCGGCCTGACCGGAGGCCGGCCCGGTGTATTGCTGCGGCGCGGAGCTGCCGTTGGCGCCGATCGAGTTGCTCTGCACCGTCTGCTGCTGCGGCACGGTCAGGCTGGCCAGCGTGGCCTTCTCGGTCGAGATGAGCGTGCCCAGGGAGTTCTTGCGGGCGGCCAGCTGGCTCCTGAGGGCCGCGATCCCGCTCTCGGTCCGCTGCGCCTGCTGCTCGACCCCGGCCAGCTGGCCGGCGTCGGTGAGCAGCTGCTCTGTCTCGGCGTTCCGGCTGCCGGACAGCTCCGTCAGCAGCGATCCTTGCTGCAGCACGACCGACGGGTCGCCTGAGGTCAGCACGCCCGCGACGGACATCGCGCCGGTATCCTCGAACGCCGCGGCAGCGGTCTGCGCCACGTTGGCCTGCGCCGTCTCGAACTGGGCGCTGGCATGGCTGAGGCGGACGCGCACCTGGGACAGCTTCGACTGCGCGGCGGAAAGCTGCTGGCTGGCTTGGTCGAGCTGCTCACTGACCATGTCGAACTGCGTCGTGAGCTGGTTGATCCGGGCCTGGACCTGGTGAACGGTCGGTTGGGGAGCGGCGCCCGCTTCAGCGGCGAAGACCGAAAGTCCGCTCACGGCACTTAGCCCCGCCGCGATCGCGACACTGCGGCGAAACCGGAACCCTCCAGCACCAAATCGCATACTCACCGTGTCGCCCGTGCTCCCTTCCTCACGCTCCACCGATGCCGACCCGGCGACCGACGATGTTCTGACCCGGCCGGAAATCTGAAGTCACGGTAGTGAAGCGGAATGCGCCGGTTCAACCGGTTCGCGTGAACATCACGGAATTATTACGGTCGCTTCTGCTCGCGGCTCAGGCGTTCAGATTCCGCACGTCGATCTGCCTCGCCGCCGGGCGGCCTGGTTCATCGCGCCGCTCCTTCCTGTGTGCCGAAGCACGCGCCCGGCCCGTTCGGAAGAAACAGATCTTTAAGCCGAACGACCCACGGGACCGTCCCGGCTTTCATCTCCCCGGCACAGCAGCGACCGGAGCACCTGCCGGAGAATCTCTTCGGGTGCGTCGGCCGCATCAACGGCACGCCAGCCCACGAAACCGTCCGGTCGCACGACCACGGCACCAGACGGCGAGATTCCGTATTCCTGGAGGAAGCAGCTTCCGGCGTCGGCCAGGTCGTCGCCCCCCACCACGTGGGCATCGAGTGCCACCCCGAGCCGCTGAGCCGCGGCCTTCGCCGCAGCCTGCCAGGTACGGCCCTCGGGCCCGGCGAGCAGCACCAAATTCCGGCCGAACAGGTCGAGGGTGGAAAGCCGCGTGCCGTCACGGTCGAGGAAGACGTGCGGCGCACGGGCACCAGGCCGGCCCTTCGACTCACGGGGATGCTCATGCAGCGGAGGGCTGCCCGGCTCGAGCACGACGGCGGGGGAGTTGTAGCGGTACCCGATCTCCATGGAGAAGTCATCGACGATCGGCTGCGTGTTCTCCGTCCCCAGGTAGGGGGCCACCCGCGTCACGTACCTGGTGAAGGCCTGCTCGACGGTGAGCTCCCCGACCGGGTGCCGTTCGGCCTCGTAGGTCTCAAGCAACCCGGGCCCGGCCGCGCCGGTCAGGGTAAGCGCCAGCTTCCAGGCGAGGTTATGCGCGTCCTGCACACCCGTGTTGCCGCCGTAGCCGCCGTTCGGCGGAACCACGTGCGCGGCGTCGCCGGCCAGGAACACGCGCCCGTCCTGGAAGCGCTCCGCGCAATCGGCGACGGCTTGCCAGGTCGCGATGTTCTCGATGACGACCGGTATGTCAGGGACGCCGATGGCGGCCCGCAACAGCTCAAGGGCACGCTGCTGCGTGATCCCCTCGGCGACCCTGGCCCAAGGAGCCGACGGGTAGGCGGCCATGATCTCGGGACGGGTGGTGTCGCCGACGAGATTGACCACGAGAAAGCCGGCGTTGCCGCTTCTGTCGAGCCGGAAGAAACCCCGCATCAGCGGGTTCGTCACGTAGTGGACGCCCTGGTTCCGGTCCCGGAGCAGCGGCCCGAGATCAGCCTCCGCGCGGAAGTAGATGGTGATGCTGTGCGACAGCAGGCCATGGCCGTGCATGCCGATGCCGAGCAGTTCGCGCGTCGGGCTGCGGTTTCCGTCGGCCGCGACGACGTATTTCGCCCGCACCGAGCTCTGCACCCCGCTCTCGAGGTCGCGGATGACCGCCGTGACGCCGTCCGCATCCTGCTCAAGCGACATGCACTCGGTGCGGTAACGCAGCCGTGCACCGAGTTCCACGGCACGGGCCCGGAGTATCGGCTCAAGCGCGTCCTGATTGATGAACAACCGCACCGTGGGGCTGAACTCATCGACCCCAGCGTTGAGGTTCGGGAAGTAGTTCGCGATCTCCCGGCCCGCCAGCGACTCGACGTTGTTGATCCCGCCGTCCGGGGGATACTGCTCTTCCGACTTGCGGCGGATCGCCTCCTCGATCCCCGCCGAGCGCAGAATTTCAACCGTGCGAAGGTGGAAATGACCGGCCCGGGAGTGGATCGCCGTGCCCGCGTGCCGCTCGACCGCCAGCACGTCGATCCCGTGGCAGCGAAGGAACAATGCGGCCGACAGGCCTACCAGGCTGCCGCCCACGACCAGGACGGGCACATCCTCGCTGGTTCCGCGATCCATCGGAGACCTCTCACCCATGGACCCGGCGCACGCTTGGCTGCGCGCGCGCATCGCCGAGATCGCCGCGGAACTCGGCCAGGCTGACCCGACATGAGCTCTCGCTCCGCGGTGTCATGGCTCGGAGTTGCCGGGTGCTGTCGG
>JBAUAY010000473.1:0-2340 GCA_049676235.1 Streptosporangiaceae bacterium | reverse complement strand
ACCCCGAGAACACCGCACCACGCGTGCTCGATGCCGGCCTGCGTCGCGGCGGGAAACATGCGGCGCAGGATCCGGCCGAGCTGCGCGATGGTCGACGCCGGGACCGTACCGTCGTGGTCCAGCCCGGAGCCGAAGCGGTAAGGGACGCCGCGGCCGCCGAGCGCGATCCGGCCGTCCGGGGTGCGCTGGGCGTAGATATACGCGTGCGCCTCGTCGCTGATCGTCTCGAACGCGTCCCAGCCGATCGACTTCCAGGCCTCGTCGCCGAGCGGGCCGGTAACGATCATGGAGCTGTTCATCGGCAGCAGCGTCCTGTGCTGGCCTGGTATGTCCGCCGTGAAACCCTCGGTGCAGCGCAGGATATAAGGCGCGCGCACGTCGCCGGCCGGCGTGCGCGCCCGCCCGGCTGAAATCGACGTCACCGGCGTCGCCTCGTAGAGCATCACCCCGGCCCGGGTGACGACCTCGGCCAGCCCGGCGACCAGATCCGCCGGCTGCACCCGGGCGCAGTCCGGCGAGTAGAGGGCCCCGACCGCCCCCGTCACCCGCACACGCCCGGCCAGGTCTTCGGATTCTAGGTACCGAACGATCCCGGAATCATCGCCCCATGACCGTTCTTGCTCGAGCCGGTGGCGCAGCCTGGCGTCCTGGGCCGTCGAGGTGGCGACGGTGAGCGTGCCGCCCTTCACCAGGCCGGCGTCGATTCCTTCGGTGGCGCAGACCCTGGCCACCTCGTCGACCGTGTCGCGGAACTGCCGCTCAAGCTCGCGGACGCCGGCCGGGCCGGAACGGTGCCTGGCGTAGCGGGCCCGTGATCCCGGCAAGGTAGCCGTCACCCAGCCGCCATTCCGGCCGGAGGCGCCGAACCCGGCGAAGCTCGCCTCCAGCACCACGACCCGGAGCCCGGGGTCAGCCCGCTTGAGATAGTAGGCGGTCCACAGGCCGGTGTATCCGGCTCCGACGATGCATACGTCGGCCTCGGTGCCGCCGGGCAGCGAGGGCCGTCGCGGCGGGATACCGCGGCTTTGCCACCAGTACGACACCTCCCCGTTGCGCATGGATCAGCCTCCTCGTGGGCACGCACACCGCTCGTTCGGAATAAATTATCTGAAACCTCAATAAAGTCGCACCTGAGGCCCGGTGATACCAGGTCAGGCGCACAGGCCGGGCCTGTTCTGATCGCCGGCAGGGTAGCGTCAGAGTATGCGACTTGGGGTGCTGGATGTGGGGTCCAACACGGTGCACTTGCTCGTGGTGGATGCCTACCGCGGGGCGCGGCCCATGCCGGCCTTCTCGCATAAGGCCGAACTCAGGCTGGCCGCCCACATGGAGAACGGGAACTCGCTGTCCAAGCCGGGCGAGAGCAGCCTGCGCGAGGTCGTCGAAGAGGCGCTGGGCATCGCGGAGGACAAAGGGGTCGAGGAGATCATCGCGTTCGCCACCTCGGCGGTCCGGGATGCCGTGAACGGTGAGCAAGTCCTGGCCAGGATCCGCGAGCGGACCGGCGCACAGATCAACGTGATGACCGGCCACGAGGAA
This sequence comes from Streptosporangiaceae bacterium, assembly GCA_049676235.1. Taxonomy (GTDB): domain Bacteria; phylum Actinomycetota; class Actinomycetes; order Streptosporangiales; family Streptosporangiaceae; genus Palsa-504. Next base: position 801 of record JBAUAY010000473.1, on the reverse strand, counting down.
GCACGCCTCACCTTCCTCGCCGCCCGGCGCTGGTTCGGCTGGTCCTCCGGACGGCTGCTGGTGATCGACATCGGCGGCGGCTCGCTCGAGGTGGCGACGGGAATCGACGAGGAGCCGGACGCGATGGCGTCGCTGCCGCTCGGCGCCGGCCGGCTCACCCGGGACTGGCTCGGCCAGGACCCGCCGTCGCCGCAGGAGGTGCGCCGCCTGCGCAAGCACGTGCGGGCCGAGATCGCCAGGGAAATGGGGGGCATGCTACGGCAAGGTCCCCCCGATCATGTGGTGGGAACCTCGAAGACCTTCCGGCAGATAGCCAGGATCGCGGGGGCGGCTCCGTCCGGCGAAGGCCCCTATGTCAAACGCGCCCTGCGGCACTCCGACGTAGCGGCCCTGGCCGAACGGCTGCCGACGATGACACAGAGCGAACGCGCCAAGCTGCCTGGCGTTTCGGTCGGCCGGGTGGCTCAGCTGCCGGCCGGGGCCATCGTCGCCGACGCCATCCTCGACCTGCTTGGCGTCGGCCAAGTCGAACTCTGCCCGTGGGCCCTGCGTGAGGGCGTCATCCTGCGGCGCCTGGATATTCTCGCGCAGGGCCTGGGCGGGTTATCTCCAGCTGGGCGGCAGGCCTAAGTTGTCGCGGCGGGGCACGATGCGGACGCCCTCCGCCGACTCCTCGGCATCAATGACCGCATGGCGGGCCGGCGAGTGCTGCTTCTCCTGGGACTGGGCCGACTGGGACTGGGCCGATTGGGACTGGGCTGACGGCGGGGACTGGTTCGGCTGAGTCGGCCTCCCCTGGGC
>JBAUAY010000472.1:0-3436 GCA_049676235.1 Streptosporangiaceae bacterium | reverse complement strand
GGCCCAAGGGGTGCGCGCGCTGGTGCCGCTGGTGCAGGTGCCGCCCCGCGCCGTCTGGGGTCAGGCCGGGCAGTCGCTGCACACGTCGGCCGAACACTGGCTCGGCCAGCCGGGCCCGCCCGCTGGTCCGGCTCATCCGTCCCGGCCGGCCTCCCGTGCCGAGCTCGCGCAGCTGGTGACCAGATACCTGGGCGCGTTCGGCCCGGCCACCGTGCGGGACGTGCAGGCCTGGTCCGGGCTGACCGGGCTGAAGGCGGTGCTCGAGCAGCTCCGGCCGTCCCTGGTCACTTTCCGCGACGAGCAGGGCGCCGAGCTGTTCGACCTGCCCACCGCGCCACGCCCCGGCGGCGAGGTACCCGCGCCGGTCCGCCTGGTGGCCGAGTTCGACAACCTCGTGCTCTCGCACGCCGAACGGTCCCGCGTCATCAGCGCGGAGGCCACCAGACGGCTCTACACTGTCAACGGCGTCATCCCCGGGTCAGTGCTCATCGATGGGTTCGTCGCCGGGATGTGGCGACTGGCCCGGAGCCGGGGCGCGGCCACGCTGACCATCGAACTGTTCGCACCCGTGCGCGATCGCGAGGCGCTGGCGGCCGAGGCTGAGCGTGTGCTCGCCTTCGGTGCGCCCGGCGCGGCCCACGACATCCGGTTCGCTCCGCTGGTGCCGCAGCCGTCATGAATTCGTGAACCGCTGGCCGAGCTGCTCGGCCATGAGCTGGTAGGCGGCGATCTGCTCCGGCACGGCGCCGGTGACCATGACCGGCCGCCCTTCGTCGGCATCCCGCGCGGCCTGGTAGCTGAACGGGATGCTAGCCAGCCGCGGGATCAGTCCCCAAATGCTCTCCTGCTCCGGAGCTGAGGGAAACAGCGGGGTGGTCTGGCCGCAGCAGGGGCAGACCTGGCCGTTCATGTTCTCTACCCCGGCGATGCCGGGCGCCGGCGTGCCGCCGCGGTCGCCACGCCGCTGCACCTGCTGCACGTGCGCGACCAGCCTGCGCGCGTCCTGGTGGGCCATGACCTGCGGCGTGACCACGACTAGCACGCACATCGGGCGGCCGGACAAGGCGAACACGAACTGCTGGACGTCCGCTGTGCCCGGCGGCAGGTCCATCACCAGGTAGTCCAGGTCGTCCCATTCGGAATCGGAGACCAGGCGCCGGACGAGCAACTGGGCGATACTGCCGCCGACGGCCAGGGCCTGGTTCTCGCCGAGCAGGAACGCCGCTGAGGCCAGCTGCACCCCGTGCTGGCTGACCGTCTGGAGCCGGGAATCGGCCGCGCCCTGGCGAGCGAACAGCGTCACGCTCGACGCCTCGGCGCGCCGTCGCAGGCCCATCATGCGCGGCACGTCAGGGCCGTACAGGTCGGCGTCGATCAGGCCTGTTCGGTGCCCTTGCGCGGTCAGTGCCAGGGCGAGGTTGACGGCGACCGTGGTCTTCCCGACGCCGCCCTTGCCGCTCGCGACCGCGATGACCGGCACGTGCTCCGAACGGTCCGGCATACACACTCCTCGGGTTCCGGAAAGCTGAAGATCACTTAATAAGAGACTTGAGGACTCTCTAATAATCCGACCGGGGACTTTCTGTTGGCGGCAGGTGCCTTATATCGTCGTATCCATTGTGCTGTCCGTGTTCTCGCGGCGTGCCGGGTTCCTGCGGCGGGTCGCTCAGCTGGCTGGCGTCACCGCCGCGGTGTGCGTGACGCTGACGGCGTTTGCCGTCCCGGCTGACGCCGCCGGTCCCTCAGGGAGCGGTCCCTATACCTTCAGCGACGCCCCGCCGCCCGGTGTTGCCGCGCCTGGCGGTTCCGTCCCTAAGTCCCTCCATGTCCCAGGCTCGGCCGGGGCGCTACCTCGGCAGTTGTTCGTGCCCGATCTCATTGCCGCCACGCCGACCGGGATCACCCGGGCGCAGCTGGCCAGGATCGGCAAGCTGACCGGGGTGCGGGCGGTGCTGCCGATCGACGGCGGCAAGGTCACGGTCAACGGCCGCAGTGCCGACGTACTCGGCGTGTCGCCGCAGGCGTTCCGGTCCTGGACCCCGCCGGAGACCGCGGCGGCGAACGCGGTCTGGGCTGATCTAAGCAAGGGGCAGCTAGTCAGCACCCACGCCGCGGCCGGCCAGTTGCATCTGTCGGCTGGGCACTCCTATCAGGTCTCCGCCGCGGTTCAAGCGCACGTGCCGTTCGGCGCGCAGACCGCGCTCAGCGTTCCCGGTGCCGACGCGATCGTAGACCAGGCCCGGTCGGCGCAGCTGGGGCTGGCGAAAAACTTCGCCGTGCTTATCAACGCGCCCGGCGTGAACTTGGTCACACTGATGACGAAGGTCCGGTCGGTCATCGGCGCGGGCGCCAAGGTGATCAACCTGGTGCCGGTGGTTACGGTGAGCAAGCTCCCGGTGAGTACGAACGTGCCGACCACCGGCGTGCGGTCTAGCCTCCTGACGCTGTACAGGGCGTCCGCCGAGGAGTACTGCCCAGGCTTGTCCTGGACCGTGCTGGCCGCGATCAACGAGATCGAGAGCGGTGACGGCTCCAACGACGGCCCGTCCAGCGCCGGAGCGCTCGGCCCGATGCAATTCCTGCCGTCCACCTGGGCCGAGTGGGGCATCACCGCGTTCGGCCAGCCCGGCCCGCCGGACATCATGAACCCGCTCGACGCCGTGCCCTCGGCCGCGCGCCTGCTATGCGCCGCGGGTGGGGGCAGCTCCGCGTCGCTGTCCCGGGCCATCTTCGCCTACAACCACGCGACCTGGTACGTCGCCGAGGTGCTCGCCCTAGCCAGCGAGTACGCCCAGAACTACCCCTAGGCACCTACCTCGAGGCTGGCGGTCCTACCGGCCTGAGGCGGCGCAAGCCCACCAGGCAGGTCACGGCGCTGGCCGCACCGCACAGGGCGGCGAACGCATACCCCAGCCGTGGGCCATGCGCGTCGATCACGAAGCCGACCACGGATGCGCCGATGGCTAGGCCGACGGCGATGCCGCTGCTCAGCCAGGACATGGCCTCGGTCCGTCGGCCCGGCCTGGCCTGAGCCTCGAGCAGGCTGAAGCCGGCGATGAGGGTCGGCGCGATGGTCAGCCCGCACAGGTAGATCCCGCAGGTGAGCGTGATCAGGTTCGGCTGGGCCCAGAACGTGGCCACGCCGAGCACGGTCAGCGTGAGGGTGAGCGCGAACCTCTTCTCGACCGGTGCCCGCCATTGCCTGGACCCGTACCAGAGGCCGCCCGTGGCGCTGCCGAGGGCGTACGTCCCGAGGATGAGGCCGGCCAGCGGCTTGTGCCCGAAGTGCTGGGCGAACGCCACCGTACTCAGGTCGATGGACACGAACATCGCGCCGAGCAGCATGTACACCGGGCCCAGCACGACCAGCCCGGGCGCGGCCGCGCCGCGGACCCGGGCAGGCCGCCCGGGCTGCCCTAGCCGTCTGGCGACGGCC